>CAJLYN010000017.1 GCA_905210875.1 uncultured Bacteroides sp.
ACGCTTCGGTCACGGCGTATAACGGCGCGGCGGCGTTCCGCGTGGGCGCGGCGTTCTCGCCGTACGTCTACTACAAGGGCGTTTCGTTCACGGGCGGAGAGGTCAGCGAAGGGGCGTACGGCGTCTATACCTGCACCATGTCCGCGCAGGAGCCGCAGACGCTCACCGCGTCGCTGGGGGAAAGCACGGCGCAGATCGCGCTGGGCTATCGTTCGGTCTCCGTTCCCGCGTTGGACGGGACGGTCGGCGAAAGCGAATACGAGCATTCGATTTCTTTCTCTACCGTCGGCTTCGGCAACAGCGACAGCGACTTTGCGACGGTCGTCGTCTCCTGGACGGTCGCGGCAGACGCCGTCTATTTCGCCTTCGACGTGACGGAAAACGCAGCCGCGTATACGACGAATACGGGCAGCGGAAATCAGGGCATTGCCGCCACCCTGCCTGTGGTAGTCTATGCCGAAGAAAACAAGAAAAGCCGCGAGGAGATGATTCGGGCTCTTACGCTGAGCCATCTTACCGTCATATATATCAAGCAGAGCCTTGGCCGCCTTTCGGCACTCTGTGGTTGCGTGGTAGCCGCCACGGGGTCGAGTTGCGGAATCACCTATCTGATGGGTGGAGGGTATGAAGAGATAACCTATGCCGTGAAGAATATGGTTGCCAACCTCACCGGTATGATATGCGACGGGGCCAAGCCGAGTTGTGCCATGAAACTCACGAGCGGGGTTTCCACGGCGGTCTTTTCGGCCATGCTGGCCATGGAGCATACCTGCGTGACGGCTGTCGAAGGTATTGTCGAGAACGATGTTGACCGCACGATACACAACCTTACCCGCATTGGGGCACAAGGAATGAATGAGACCGACCGTCTCGTCCTTGATATCATGACCCATAAATGTCCGTAACGGAGAAGATTCTGTGAAATACCGCGGGCGGCTTGAAATCTTTTTCAAGCCGCCCGCTTTGTATATAGGTTGTAACTTTTCGGTCGGTTAGAACGGGTAGCCTATCGCGAAGTGGAACGAGGCGTCGCGGTCGAACGAGTGGTGGGCAATCACCCACGGACGATTTCCGATGCGGGAGGGGTCATACATTTTGAGACCCATGTCGACGCGTATCAGAAAGTAGTTGAAGTCGAAGCGCACGCCCAGACCGTAGGCCAGCGCAATTTCCTTATAGAAGGAGTTAAACTTGAATTGGCCGCCCGGTTGCGAAGGGTAGTCCTTGATGGTCCAGATGTTGCCGGCGTCGAGGAAGAGAGCCAGTTCAAGTTTCCATATCAGTTTGCTTCGGTATTCGGCGTTCATGTCGAGGCGAATGTCGCCGCATTGGTTCATGAAATCGGCCAGCGGGTTGTGTCCCGAGTAGGTTCCCGGCCCCAGTGTCCGCACCGACCAGCCCCTTACGCTGTTGGCACCGCCCGAGTAGTACCGTTTTTCAAACGGTACCATATCGGAGTTTCCGTAGGGATAGACGATACCCGCCCCGACATGGAAGGCCAATGCGTTTTTCTCATTCAGCGTATAGGCATAGTCGAGGTCGGCCTTGGCATATTGCGAGTAGCTGATGCCGAGTATCTCGTATTCGCCCGAGGGGGCCCGCTTCATCGAGGAGAGGGTCGAGATGGCGTAGAGCAGGTTGCCGGCAATCTCCCAGGCCGACCGCAGGGTGTAGATTTTCCGCTGCTTGGCCGATGAGGCGATGTTGTTTCTCAGGTTTGACATGTAAAACACATAGGCCGACCGCATGATGAAGTGGTCTTCGTAGCTGTATCGGAGCAGGGGGTTGTCGGCGGCGATGCTGTCGAGGTTGTTTTTGAAAGCGGCAGTCATTTGCGGCAGATATACATAGTTCACGTCGACCAGGTCGAAGTGGTGGCGGAAGCGGTTGCCCCGCGTGTACCATTTATAGTTCCAGCCGGCACCCGAGATGACCCTCACATACTCGGGCCGCTGCTGATAGTCGATATTGACGGTGAAGTCGGTCGTGGCACGCATGCGCCGCAGGAACGAGGTACTGACAAAGGGGAAAAGGAATTTGGGAAACGACACCCCTATTTCGCCGTTGAGTTCGAGGTAGTTGTTCGACAGGAGACCACCCAGGTCGCCGGTAATGTTTTCGTAGGCGGCTCTGAACCGGGCATTGAACGTTTGCGACCCGTGAAAGATGTTTCGGTGTTTGTAGGAGAGACCGAGCGAAAAGCCGAAATTTCCGGCCGAGTTGGTACCTTCGACTTCCGTCGTTACCAGTTGGGCTTTCCCTTCGGTGAGGAGAATGTGGCAATCGATTTGCGGTGTCTCTCCGCCTCGTACCGGAGTAAACTGTATGTTGACATATTTCAGCACTTCCAGCCGTGAAAATGCCGAGTAGGTGTTGTCGACCATGCGGGTCGAGTAGGCGGCCCCCGGCATGATGTAGCAGTTCTCCACCAGGGTCGAGGGGTGCAGATACTCCTTTTCACCGTAGAGAATGTAGTAGCCTTTGTACAAGATGGTGTCTTTTATGGCATACTTCTCCTCAGGAGTGCTTCCCATCGGATTGTAGTCGGTAATAAAGTAGACGTCTCGCACGGTATAGGTGTTGTGCTTGCGAAAAGCTACAACTTCTTTTCGAGAGGAGTCGGCGACGGGAATGTCCGACAGGAAGAGTTCGAGGTCGACCCCCTTGTGTCCGATGGTTGTGTCGGCGACATAAGAGATGTACTCTTTGTTGAAGGCGAAATACCCTTCATTCCGCAGCCGGGCAGTGATGCGCTGGCGCTCCTGTTCGAGAATGTTGCGGTCGAAGAGCTTTCCCGGGTGAATGAGAGAGTTGGCCGAGTCGGCCAGCACGATATTCCTTATGGAGTCGTCGGGAACACGGTAGGTGATGCGGTCTATATGATAAGGTGCGCCCGAGGCAACTTTATATTTTACCTTGATGCGTTTCTTGTGCTTGACCGTGTCTACGGTAACGACTGCATCGGTGTAGCCTTTGTTGTAGAGCGCCTTCTCTATCTGGCTGCGCGATTTCTCGGTCAGTTGGCTGTCGTAGATGACCGGTGGTGTACCGATGCGGCGCAGCCAGCGGTTCCAGCCGTTGTCCTTATCGTTGGAGAGGTTGTAGAAAAACAGGGGGAGCCCTATGAGTCCGAAGGTCTTGTGGTTGGGCTCCTGTCGGATATACGATTTCAGTTCGCTGTTTTTCAGTTCGCGGTTGTCGGTCGAGAGCGACACGCGGTCGAGCAGGTATTCGCCTTCGCCCACATGCTTGGTAGCCCGGCAGGAAAACAACAGCGGGACAATGACCGGTAGGAGCAACAGCAGACGAAGTTTCATAAACGGGTTTTCGAACTTAAAAACATCGGCCGATAAATGGGCATACAAACGTACATAATTCTCACCGCATACACAAATTATGATATTTCAAAAAAGGTAGAATCTTATCATCTTAGTAGTCGTCTCTTTCGGGGAAATGCGTTTGATAATGGTGTCTCTTTTGAGCAATGTGAGAGGCGCATAAGAGTAAGAAGAATATTACCGCACTCGTTTTCAAAAAGAAAAATGTAGATAAACCAAGTTTGTTTTCCGATAAATTGATAGAAAAAACATGGAAACTTGGATATATTTCTATTTAACTTGATATTTTTATCCTCTTTTTATTTGGAATATTCATATAAAGGCTTACCTTTGCATCATCATTACGAGAAGCCATAAAAGCTTGGATTATGATTAGCGCAATTCTGCATATTACCGGTCTACTATCAGTGATTATCGTCGTCGTGGGCGCATGATAAAGAAGAAAGGTTATGTAGAATGTTTATGTAAGACATAAGATATAACGATGAGGGAACCTTTCTTCTTGATATGTGAAGAAAGGTTTTCTTTTTAAGTAAAGAATTTATGAAACACGAGTTGCGAAGTGCAGTCTGCACACAAGGCCGGCGAATGGCCGGTGCACGTGCCCTGTGGCGTGCCAACGGCATGAAAGAAGAACAGATAGGACGTCCGGTAATTGCCGTCGTCAATTCATTCACCCAGTTTGTCCCGGGTCATGTGCATCTGCACGAGATAGGCCAGATTGTCAAATCCGAAATTGAAAAACTTGGCTGTTTTGCCGCCGAGTTCGATACAATAGCCATCGACGATGGTATTGCCATGGGGCACGACGGAATGCTTTATTCTCTTCCTTCGCGCGACCTGATAGCCGACAGCGTCGAATATATGGTCAATGCGCACAAGGCCGACGCCATGGTGTGCATCAGCAACTGCGACAAGATAACACCCGGTATGCTTATGGCCGCCATGCGGTTGAACATTCCCGCCGTGTTTGTTTCGGGCGGTCCCATGGAGTCGCACAAGTACAACGGTGAGAATGCCGACCTCATCACAGCGATGGTCAAGGCGGCCGACACTTCGGTAAGTGATGAGGAGATAGCCCGCATCGAGAGCTGCTCCTGTCCCGGCTGCGGCAGTTGCTCGGGAATGTTCACGGCAAACTCGATGAACTGCCTGACCGAGGCTATCGGTCTCTCTCTCCCCGGTAACGGAACAATCCTGGCCACTCATGCCAATCGGGTACAGCTCTTCCGCGACGCAGCCCGACTCATCGTGAAGAACGCTTATAAGTATTACGAAGAGGGCGACGAGAGTGTCTTGCCGCGCAGCATAGCCACCCGTGCAGCCTTCCTCAACGCCATGACCCTCGATATTGCCATGGGCGGTTCCACCAATACGATACTGCACCTCCTGGCTGTCGCCAACGAAGGCGGTGTCGACTTTAAGATGGCCGACATCGACCGCTTGAGCCGTCGTGTGCCCTGCCTCTGCAAACTGGCTCCCAATACACAGAAGTACTCCATACAAGAGTGTAACCGGGCCGGCGGCATACTCAATATTCTGGGTGAACTCGATAAGGCCGGACTTCTGGATACGACTTGCCATCGGGTCAATGGAGCGACATTGGCCGAAGACATTGACAAGTACGACATCGACAAGGCGACTGTCGATTCCGAAGCGCTCCGTATCTATTCCAGCGCCCCCGGCGGTGTGTTCAGCAACCATATGGGTACACAGGAGAATACCTATCCCACGCTCGATACCGACCGTGCCGAAGGGTGTATACGCGACGTGGAGCACGCATATAGCAAAGATGGCGGCTTGGCCGTACTCTTCGGCAACATAGCCCTCGACGGCTGTGTCGTGAAGACTGCCGGTGTCGACGCCTCCATCTGGAAATTCTCCGGTCCCGCCAAGGTGTTTGAGTCGCAGGAGGCCGCTTGCGAAGGTATTCTCGGCGGAAAGGTCGAGAGTGGCGACGTCGTGGTGATTACCTACGAAGGCCCCAAGGGCGGTCCCGGTATGCAGGAGATGCTTTATCCCACCTCCTACATCAAATCGCGTCATCTGGGCAAGGAGTGTGCCCTCATTACCGACGGACGTTTCTCGGGCGGAACCTCGGGTCTCTCCATCGGACACATATCTCCCGAAGCCGCTGCCGGAGGAAACATCGGTCTGGTGCGCGACGGCGACATCATCGAAATCGATATTCCCGCCCGCCGCATTCAGGTCAATCTCTCCGACGACGAATTGCAGCGCCGCCGGAGCGAAGAGGAACAACGTGGCAAGAAAGCATTCACGCCTCACACACGTGAACGTCAGATATCGAAAGCTTTGCGTGCCTATGCGGCCATGGTAAGTTCGGCCGACAAGGGCGCTACCCGCATCATAGAATAAAACGGCAGAGCCGAAAGAAAACGAAGCGAAAAGACAATGAGTAACAAAGAGACGATAACGGGCGCTGAGGCATTGATGCGCTCACTCGAACATCAAGGTGTCGACACCCTCTTCGGGTATCCCGGAGGGTCGATTATGCCGGTTTTCGACGCCTTGTATGACCACCGACATATTTTGCACCACATATTGGTGCGCCACGAGCAGGGTGCCACCCACGCGGCGCAAGGCTACGCACGCGCCTCGGGAAAAGTGGGTGTGTGCCTGGTAACCAGTGGCCCTGGAGCCACCAACACCATCACCGGCATAGCCGATGCCATGATAGACAGTACGCCTATCGTCGTCATCGCCGGACAGGTAGGAACCTCATTCCTGGGTTCCGACGCTTTTCAGGAGGTCGATTTGGTAGGCATTACCCAGCCTATTACCAAATGGAGCTACCAGATACGTCGGGCCGAAGATGTACCCTGGGCCGTAGCCCGGGCCTTTTATCTGGCTTCGAGCGGACGTCCCGGCCCGGTTGTGCTCGATTTTGCCAAAAATGCCCAGGTCGAGACTTTCGATTATGAGCCTACCACCGTCGACTTTGTACGCAGCTACATACCTGTGCCCGATACCGACTCCATGTCGGTCATCATGGCGGCCGACCTCATCAACAAGGCCCAGCGACCGCTGGTTCTTGTGGGACAGGGTGTCGAACTGGGAAATGCCCAGGACGAGTTGCGGGCCTTTATCGAGAAAGCCGATATGCCTGCCGGTTGCACTCTGCTGGGCCTCTCGGCACTCCCCTCGGCTCACCCGCTAAATATGGGAATGCTCGGCATGCACGGCAACCTGGCACCCAACGTGAAAACCAACGAGTGCGATGTACTCGTTGCCGTGGGTATGCGCTTCGACGACCGGGTAACCGGTAACTTGGCCACCTATGCCAAGCAGGCCAAAATCATACATTTCGACATCGACCCCGCCGAGATAAACAAGAATGTGAAAGTCGACGTTGCCGTACTCGGCAACTGCAAGGATACCCTCCGCGCCGTAACCGACCTGCTGGTGCCGGCCAAGCACAAAGAGTGGCTGGCATCGTTTACCCCCTATGCCGAAGAGGAGCGTGTCAAGGTTATCGAGCCCGAAATACACCCCGGCCACGGGCCACTCAACATGGGAGAGGTGGTGCGTGCCGTGAGTGAAGCCACTCATAATGAAGCCGTGCTGGTTACCGACGTGGGACAGAACCAGATGATGTCGGCCCGCTACTTCAAATATTCCCGTAACCGCAGTATCATTACTTCGGGCGGATTGGGAACAATGGGCTTTGGCCTTCCCGCAGCCATAGGAGCAACCTTTGCCGTACCCGACCGTACGGTGTGTGCCTTTATGGGCGATGGCGGCTTGCAGATGAACTTGCAGGAACTGGGCACCGTCATGGAACAGAAAGCTCCCGTGAAGATGATTTTGCTCAACAACAACTATCTGGGCAATGTCCGCCAGTGGCAAGCCATGTTCTTCAACCGCAAATATTCCTTCACGCCGATGCTCAATCCCGATTACATGAAGATTGCCGAGGCTTACGGCATACCCTCGCGTCGGGTCATGGAGCGCAGCGACCTCTCGGCTGCCATAGACGAGATGCTCTCGACCGCAGGCCCTTTCCTTCTCGAAGCCTGTGTGATAGAAGAGGGTAACGTCTTGCCCATGACACCTCCGGGTGGTACGGTAAACGATATGTTGTTGGAATGTTAAAAGCTGATTGCCATGGACAAAAATTTATATACGATGATTGTCTACTCCGAAAACATTGCCGGTCTGCTCAACCAGATTACGGCCGTTTTCACCCGCAGACAAATCAATATTGAGAGTCTCAATGTGTCGGCCTCGTCGATAAAGGGTGTGCACAAATACACCATCACTGCTTGGGTCGATGAAGACACCATAAAAAAAATCGTTCGGCAGATAGAGAAAAAAATCGACGTTTTGCAGGCACACTATTTTACCGATGAGGAGATATTCTCGCACGAAATAGCTCTCTATAAACTTTCGACGCCGGTGCTCGAACGTGAACCGAAAGTGTCGGAACTCATTCGTCGTTACAATGCCCGTGTGGTAGAGGTGAATCCCACCTATTCGGCGTTGGAGAAAGACGGTACGACCGAAGATATCACCACCTTCTACGACGAACTGCAACAATTGGGTTGCGTACTTCAATTTGTGCGTTCGGGACGTATTGCTCTGACCAAGAGTTGCGTAGAGCGAGTCAATGAATTCCTGGCCGAACGGGAGGCCCGCTACTTGAAAGCCAAGCAGAACGAGGCAGCCAGATAAATATATGCTGTTATGAGCGAAGATCAGAAAATCGGTACCTATCCGTTTGTTGTGGAGCCTTTCTGCTCCGATTTCAGAGGTCGCCTCTCCATGGGCGTGCTGGGCAATCTGTTGTTGAATGTGGCCAATTTTCATGCTTCGGACAAAGGCTTCGGCATTACAACTTTGAACGAAGGACACTACACCTGGGTTCTTTCGCGACTGGTGTTGGAGTTTGTCGAAGACGCTCCCCGTCAGACCGAGAAATTCTCCATACAGACGTGGGTCGAGAGCGTGTACCGCCTCTTTACCGACCGCAATTTCGCCGTGTTCGACAGCGAAGGAAAACCCCTCGGTTATGTCCGCTCGGTGTGGGCGATGATTGATGTTGATACCCGCAAGCCGGTCGACCTTCTCAGCATCAACGACGGGGCCATAACCCGTTACGTATGCGACAACCCTTGTCCCATCGAACGCCCCGGTAAAATTAAACCCGTAGTATCTCAACCAGTATATGAGCGGGTGATACGGTACAGCGACATCGACATTAACGGTCATGTCAACAGCATCAAGTATATCGACCATATACTCGATATTTTCCCTCTCGACCTCTATAAGACGCGAAGGGTAAAACGTTTCGAGATAGCCTATGTCAACGAGAGCCGTTATGGCGACACGCTGCAATTCTATTGTCAGGACATGGGGCAGGGTGAGTACCATATCGAAGTGAAAAAGATTGACGGCGAAATTATTTGCCGCAGTAAAGTGATATTTATTTAATTGTTTCATACTTAAAAAACCAGACAAAAATGGCAGTAATTAATTTTGGCGGTGTTGACGAGAATGTCGTTACCCGTGAAGAATTTCCGTTGGAAAAAGCAAGAGAAGTACTCAAAGATGAGGTAATCGCAGTTATCGGTTATGGCGTGCAAGGTCCCGGTCAGAGCCTCAATCTGCGCGACAACGGTTTCAACGTTATCGTAGGACAGCGCAAAGGTGGTAAAACCTGGGATAAGGCCGTAGCCGACGGTTGGGTACCCGGCGAAACTCTTTTTGAAATCGAAGAGGCCTGCAAGCGCGCTACCATTATCCAATACTTGCTCTCCGATGCTGCTCAAATCGAAGTGTGGCCCCGCATCAAACCTTATCTCACCGCCGGAAAAGCCCTCTACTTTTCGCACGGCTTCGGTATCACCTACAAAGATCGCACCCACATCATTCCTCCTGCCGACATCGATGTTATCATGATAGCTCCTAAAGGTTCGGGAACCAGCTTGCGCCGTATGTTCCTCCAAGGTCGCGGTCTCAATTCGAGTTACGCCATTTATCAAGACGCTACCGGCCGTGCCAAAGAGCGCGTGATTGCTCTCGGTATCGGCGTAGGTTCGGGCTATCTCTTTGAAACCACTTTCAAAAAAGAGGTTTACTCCGACCTTACCGGCGAACGCGGAACACTGATGGGTGCTATTCAGGGTCTCCTGCTGGCTCAATATGAGGTGCTGCGCGAACATGGCCACGAACCCTCCGAGGCTTTCAACGAAACAGTTGAGGAGCTCACCCAGTCGCTGATGCCTCTTTTCGCCGAAAAGGGTATGGACTGGATGTATGCCAACTGCTCGACGACGGCTCAACGCGGTGCCCTCGACTGGATGGGTCCGTTCCACGATGCCGTGAAACCCGTCTTTGAGAAACTCTACAACGAGGTGGCTTGCGGAAACGAAGCTCAACGCTCTATCGACACCAACAGCAAACCCGACTATCGCGAAGGTCTCGAAAAAGAGTTGGCCGCTCTGCGCGAAAGCGAAATGTGGCGTACCGGTGCTGTAGTTCGCAAACTTCGTCCCGAAAACAACTAATCTCTTGTCGATTCACCGATAGAAAATCGGGCAGGGCCTTTGGCGGTTCTGCCCGGATTTTTTGTGCGCCGCCGCAAACAAACCCTCCTCGGCGGCGTTTTGCTCGAAAAGAGTGTGCATTTTTTTTAGAAAACTATCTTGCACAACCTCTTTTTTCTGTAAATTCGTCGTGTATTATTGGCAGAGAAATGAGACGTTTGTTCCGATATGTGGCTGTTGTGTGGCTGTCTGTTCTCGGGCTGCTGTTCCTGCTGGTGGCATTGCTTTATGTGCCACCCGTGCAGCGGGCCGGGGTGAGAATGGCTTCTGACATGCTTTCCGATTCGTCAATGACGGTTTCGGTCTCGGACCTCCGTTTGCGCTTCCCGCTGCGACTCGACCTCTCGGGTGTATGCGTGATTGCCGGAGGCGATACCCTCTGTGCGTTGCAGTCGCTGCATACCGAGGTACGGCTTCTGCCGTTGCTCCGTGGAGAGGCGGTTGTTCCCCGGTTGTCGCTCCAAGACGTTTTCTTTGCCTATGCCGACACCACCGGTTTTGCCATTGGGGTGCGTCTCGACAGTGCGCTGATTGCTCCCGTAAACGTGCATCTCCGTGAGATGTCGCTCCGGGCAGGCCTTTTGCAGCTGGGCGGAGGGTCGGTTACCTTGACAAACGGGCAACCGGTACCCGACGTCGATGCCGATACGACGGCGACGGCTCCTCTGGCATGGCGCTTTGCTGTTGACTCGATAGCTTTGCAGGATATAGATTATCTGATGACGGGTGCCTATCGGGAGTCGTTCCTTTCAGCGGCTGCCGGGGGCGTGGAGGCTCTTGGCGCCTCGGTCGACCTGTCTCGTCAGCAGGTCGATGTGGAGAGTCTCTTCCTGCACCGGGGTAGCTTGTCGATGCTTACCGATACCTCTGTTGTCATACCTCCTTCTCCCGAAGAACCCGTCGTTGCCGACGGGGCCTCTGCGCCGTGGACGGTTGTGGCCCGACGGGTGGGTATCGATGGCACACAGGTCGTTTATGGTGTGAAAGGTCATGCTCCCCGTAAGGGTTTCGACGCCTCCTTCATAGAAATCTCCGATTTGGCCCTGCGGCTCGACTCGGTCTATAACCGGGGGGGCGATGTGGCTGCCCGGTTGCGGTCGTTGTCGTTGACCGAGCGTTCGGGGCTGGCGGTTGACCGGGGCGAGGCCTCGTTCTCCATGGATTCGGCAGCCGTGAGTCTGGAAGCCTTACTCCACCCTCACGGCTTCGCTCCTGGCCGATGCCTCCGCTCTTGCCATGAATGGCCGTGCTGCTCTCTCGGCGACAATGAATGTGGAAGCGGGTCTCGACGATGTGGAGCTGTTCATGCCGGCACTCGATACGTTGTTGGCGGCTCTGCCTTTCCGGTCGTTCACCTTGCAACTGGACGCCGAAGGGCTGTTGGACAGCCTGCGGCTGACCCGTTTTCGCGCCACTCTGCCCGATGCGGCCGATTTTGAGGCCGTCGCTACCGTGCAGTCGCTCACCCGGGCCGACAGCCTGGCGGCACAAGCCGCTCTTTCGGCTCGGTTATACCGCTTGTCGTTTATTCCCCGATTGATGGGGGGCGCTGAGGCCGGGCAGTTTGCTTTGCCCGATTCGATGGCGATGGAGAGCCGGGTTGCTTTCCGCAATGGCCGTGATGTGCAGGCGCAACTCTCCTGGGAGGCCTTGCAGGGCATGGCCCGTCTTGATGCCTCATATCGGTTTGCCGATACGGCCTATCGTGTCGAGACACAGTGGCGGGCGTTTCCCGTCGATGCCTTTCTGCCGCATGAAAATGTCGGCCCCCTGACCTTCTCTCTGCAAGCCGATGGTTGCGGGCTCGACCCGTTCTCGCCCCGCATGCGGGCCGAGGCGGTACTTTATGTCGACAGTCTCGATTACGGCGGCTACCGTTTCCGTGATTTCGGTCTCGACGCCGCGCTCGATTCCGGTCGGGTAGGGGCGCATGTCCTGTGTGTCGACAGTGCTGCCCGTCTCGATTTGCAGTTGACGGGCCTCATCGATTCTTCTGACTATACGGCCCGCCTTACCGGCGAGATAGACTGGCTCGATTTGAAGACTGCCCGTCTTGCCGACGACTCCTTGACCTTCTCGTCTTCTATTGATGTGCAGGCCTGGGCTAACAACAAAAACGAATATGCCGTGAAGACTCGGCTCGATATGGTGGGGTTGCATCTCCTGGATATGGACAATCTCTTCGACCATATTGTCGTTACGGCCGATGTGTTGCAGGATTCGCTCGATGCTCGGGTCGATTTCCCCGGAGCGCAGTTGGCCTTCTCGTCGCCGGTGGGTGTCGATTCGCTTCTGGCCGATGTTTCGGCCTTGGGCGATTCGGTTGCGCGTGCGCTTCATGTCAAACGTGTCGACCCGTCGGCGTGGTGTGCCATGTTGCCCGATTTCCAGTTGCAGGGCCGGTTGGTGCCCGAGCAGGTTGTAGAGAAGCTGTTGGCCGGGAGCGGGGTCGTATTCGATTCTCTCCACATCTCGTCAGGTAATGCTCCCGATGTGCCGTTCTTCTTTGAGGCGCAGGCCGAGGGGGTAGCGCTCTCTTCCTTTGCGGCCGATACGCTGACCGCCTCTCTGCATCACGATGGCGAACGGTTGCGCTATGCCGTGCAGTTGGGAAACACTCCCGCCACGTCGGCGTTGCTGGCCCGGGCCGGTGTCTCAGGCTATGTGGCGCAGAACGAACTTTACGCTGCGCTGCGGCAGTACGATCAGGAGCAGGTGCCCGGCTTGGTTCTCGACATGGGTGCTCGCGTGTCCGACTCTCTGCTGCATCTGACGCTGGCTCCTGAATCGCCTACACTGGGTGTTCCCGACTGGTCGCTCAATGCCGATAACTTTATCGATTACTATTTCGACGGACGCCTGGCGGCCGATGTGCTGCTGCGGCACGATATACAGTCGTTCTCGTTATGGTCGGGTGCGAATCCCGGTGCCGACACGATATATCTCGATATCGAGAATCTGAGACTGGCCCCCATTTTGCAGACATTGCCCGGGACACCTCCCGTGTCGGCCCTTCTCTCTACGGCGCTGTCGACCGATTTTTCCGGCGGCTATCCCGTGGTGAGTGGAACAGTGTGTCTCGACTCGATGCTCTACGACGGCCGGTGGGTGGGAAACATGGCTCTTGCACTCGATTACCGTCAGCTCTCGTCCACGCTCATGCAGGCAGGGGCGACCCTGGCTGTCGACACGCTCGATGCCGTCGAACTGTCGCTCCGTTACGATACCGATACCTTGTCGGCCGAGCCGCTCGATTTAAAAGTCGGTTTTCCCGCCTTCCCCCTGTCGGTGGCCAATGCTTTCCTGCCCGACGATATGGCGCGGATAGAGGGTCTGCTGCGGGGCGATGTGTCGCTATCGGGACGTATTGATGCTCCCCGTATGGCCGGGCGTCTCTCTGTCGAGGAGGGGCGTGCCGTGATACCGATGGTGGGGGCTTCGTTCCGTTTTTCACCGGCGGTCGTTTCAATGTCGGGGAGCCGTGTGCAGATTGATACCTTCTGCATATCGGGACCCAACAACGAGCCGCTCAACATTACCGGCCATGTCGATGTCGCCGACCTTACCCGCCCCTATGTCGATGCCCGTGTGGCGGGGCATAACTTTGAAATTTTCAATCAGTCCAAGAACCGCACCTCGATGCTTTATGGCAAGGCCGCGGCCGATGTCGATGCCTCGGTGCGCGGGTATGCCGATGCATTGTCGGTGCGTGGCAATTTCGTCCTGCTCAACGGTACCGAAGCCACCTATGTCTTGCGCGAGAGCAATTCGCTGCCGGGGGAGAACAACTACGGCGACATGGTTACCTTCACCTCGTTTGCCGATACCGTGAGCGAAGAGTCGGCTCCGACGTTCCGTCCGGTATCGGGCATGGATATGTTGGTCAACGTAGATATAGGCAATGCGGTATCGCTCTCGGTCGAGCTCACCCCCGACGGGAACAGCCGCATCGACTTGCAGGGCGGCGGTAGCCTTACCTACTCCATGAACAAGTTGGGCGACAGCCGATTTACCGGCCGCTACGAGCTGTCGGGCGGTACGGTGTGCTATACGCCTCCGCTTATCGGGCAGAAACTCTTTTCCATCAAGGAGGGTAGCTCGGTAGTGTGGGAGGGCGACATGGCCGACCCTGTGCTGGATATCACGGCCATCGACAAACTGTCGGTCGATGTAGCCTCGGGCGGGACCACACGCACGGTACAGTTTCAGGTGTCTATTGCCATTACCCAGTCGCTCGACAATCTCTCCATCGTTTTCGATGTGGCTGCGCCGGGCGACATGACCATACAGAATGAGCTCACTTCCATGACCGCCGAGCAGCGGGCCTCCCAGGCGATGAGTCTGCTCATCTACAATACCTACACCGGCCCCAGTGCGTCGCAGGGCGACCTTTTTACGGGCAATCCGCTCAACCAGTTCCTGCAAAACGAGTTGAACAAGTGGTCGCGCAACAACCTCAAAAACGTGAACCTCAGCTTTGGTATCAATAGTCGAGGCGAGGCCGACGGGACGATGCGCACCGACTACTCCTACCAGCTTTCCAAAGACCTTTTCAACGACCGGGTGCGCATCGTTGTCGGGGGTAGCTATTCACCCGACGACAATTCGACTCAGGCCCTGAAAGAAAATCTGGTCGACGACATCGCCCTCGAATACAAGCTCGACCGGCGCGACAACATGGTGTTGAAAATATTCCGTCACACGGGGCAGGAGACCATTCTCGAAGGTGAGGTAACCGAGACGGGGCTGGGCTTTGCCGTGCGAAAGAAACTGTCGCGCCTGGCCGATCTCTTCCGCCGTTCGTCCCGCAAACAGCAAGTGTCAAACCCTTCATCGTCGCAGCCATGAAAAAGTGGGGAATTCTTTTGTGCCTGTGTATGCTGGTTGTCGCCGGGTGCGACACGACGAGCCGCCTGGACAACGGTGAGGTACTTTATACCGGGGTGAAGAAGATGCACATCGAGCCCGCGGAGAAAGGTGTGAAACTCTCGTCCGATGCCGAGTCGGCGGTGCGCGATGCCCTCTCGGTCAAGCCCAACAATGCCCTGTACAGCCCCTATGTGCGCTGGCCGTTCCCCTTCGGACTGTGGGTCTACACCCATGTAACCCCCAAGAAGGACAAAGGCTTCAAGCACTGGTTTTACGAGCGCTTTGCCAAGACTCCCGTACTCATCTCTACCGTGCAGCCCGACCTGCGGGTTGCTGTTGTCCCCGACATACTGGCCAACTACGGCTACTTCTCTTCGTCGGCCTCCTACACGCTCGATTACAACCGGAAGAACAGCCGGAAAGCCCGCATCACCTATGATGTAACCTATGGTCGGCCCTGGCATTATGGGTCGCTCTCCTATCCCGAGCCGGTAACCCCGTTGACGGCCCTTATCGACTCGACGCGTGCCTCCTCTCTCATTCGGGTAGGCGATGTGTATCGGGCCGATGTCCTGGCCTCCGAACGGTCGCGCATAGCCTCGGAACTTCGCAATCACGGCTACTACTTCTTCCGCCCCGAGTATCTCTCCTATCTGGCCGATACCACGGCCTCGCCCTATGAGGTGGCGTTGCGCTTGCAGTTGCTGGGCAATCTCCCGCCCGAGACACTGCAACCCTATCGGGTGGGGCACGTGACCTTCGACTTGAAGTCGGCCTCGGGGCAGGGAGCTGTCGATACGGTCGAACTCTCCAACGTTACCTTCATCTATCAGGCTCCCCTCAAAATCAGGAAGCGTTTTGTCGAGCGGAACATCACCCTCCGCACCAGCGACCTCTACACCCTCGACCGGCAGACCGAGTCGCTCAACAGTCTCGTGCGCATGGGGGTGTTCCGCTATGTCAACGTGGCGGTATCCCGCCCCGATACCCTCTCCGACGTACTCGACATCACCCTCGATGCCGCCATGGACACCCCGATGGAAGCCTGGTTCGAAGCCAATGTTACCTCTTCGACCAACAGCTTTATAGGCCCCGGAGTCATCTTCGGTCTGGCCCATAACAACGTCTTCGGCGGGGGCGAGCGGCTCTCGCTCGAACTCACCGGTTCGTATGAGTGGCAGACCGGGAAGCGGCAGGCCACGGCCACCCGGTCGTCGTTGCTCAACTCCTATGAGTTCGGGCTCAAAGCCTCGTTGGCCTTTCCGCGGCTCTTACCGTCGGCACTCTTCTGGAACTCACGGGTCGAGCGCCGTTACGGCGGCAAGACCACGGTGCAGCTCAGTGCCGAGTTGATGAACCGCCCGCAATATTTCCGCATGATGTCGCTGAATACCTCGTTTGCATTCGATTTCCAGTCCTCGGCCACGAGTTCGCAGACCCTGCAACTGCCCAAAATCGGCTATAATTACCTGATGAACTCGACCGCCTCTTTCGACAGTACCCTGCAAGAGAATCCGGCCATTGCCCTGAGTTTCCGTAACCAGTTGATTCCTACGCTGGGCTATACCTACCGCTATAATTGTCAGTTTGGACCCCACGATGCCAATCACATCTATTGGCAGACTTCGGCCTCTACTGCCGGAAACTTGCTTTCGTGGGTGGTGTCGGGTACCCCCGGGCAGAAGAAGTTTCTCGGCATACCCTTCTCCCAGTTTGCCAAAGCGACAACCGACTTTCGCTATTACCGCCGCTTGTGGGGCGATGTGGAGCTGGCCACCCGTTTCCTGGTAGGAGCGGGCTGGGCCTATGGCAACTCGTCGGTATTGCCTTATAGCGAACAGTTCTACATCGGAGGTGCCAACAGCATACGGGCCTTTACCATACGTACCGTAGGCCCCGGCAGCTATGCACCGCCGCAAGACCAGGTCGATGCCTATCTCGACCAGACGGGAAACTTCAAGCTCGAAAGCAATGTCGAACTGCGCTTCCCCATCTTGGGAGACCTTCATGGTGCCGTCTTTCTCGATGCCGGAAACATCTGGCTGCTCAAAGCCGAGGCAAACCGTCCCGGAGGAACGCTCAACAAGAAAACCTTCTGGCGCGACATCGCCCTCGGTACCGGAGTGGGGTTGCGCTACGACATCAGTTTCCTGATACTTCGTCTCGACATGGGAATCGGCCTGCATGCCCCCTACAACAACGACAAGCCCCACTATTACAACATGGACAGTTTCGGAAAGAGTCTGGCCTTCCACCTGGCTATCGGCTACCCGTTCTAATAAAGCAAAGGAATTGATTTGAAAATAAAAATTTGCTATATTGCATTTCTTTCTCTTACATGTTAAGAAGGGTAGGTTTGTTGTGTCTATTTTATGAATTAAACTATGGGGTGTCGATATTTTGCTCCGGGTAAAAGACCGAGACGATATGTCTGTTTATTTCTGCTCTTGTCTTTCCTTATCGGGGTGAGGGGAGAAGAAAGAAATTTCGTGATAAAAGGTCGGGTGAAAAATCTCGATGGAGCAGTGGTTACCCTTCAACGAATGAACGGTTGGAAAACCGCTGCGGTAGGATTTGCGGTCGATACAGTAAAAAATGGGAAGTTTCTTATCAAAGGAAATTTGCCGAGTGAAGAGTTGACGCTCTGTTATTTGGACGTCAATGCCGAGAATACCCCCTCTGTTGTGGGCCTTGCCGTGTGGCTGAAAAACGGCATTACTGTCAAAGTTCGAGGCAAGGGGCCGTTATTTCCGTTTTGGCAGGTAAGCAGTTCTTTGCCCGAACAGCGAGAAGAACGACGCTATCGGGATATTGTAAAGCAGCCTTATAAAGAGTATCTCGAATCGATAGTTCAGAGAGATGCTTACGGTAAATGGATAAACTCAAAGGATATTACAACTTTTGAGAAAGATTCTTTGCAAGTCTTGTATGCCGATGTGAATTCTCACCTTGATTCTCTCTATGATGTCATGTGCAGAAAGAAAATAACGTATATGCTCGATGCACCTGTGAGTGAGGTATGGTTGCGAGAGTTGGAGAATATTTCAAAATTTTATGCAGATGTATATCGTGTACAGTTGGAACGCTTGTTGGCCAAAATGGATTCTGCGCAACGTAAGACGGTGTATGGTCGTCGTATCATGGCCAACCTTTTCCCTCCTGAAATGGTTGAGGTGGGAGATTATATGGCCGATACCGACTTGTATGATTTGGAGGGGAACGTGCATCGGATAGCCGATTATTTGGGCCGTTATATTTTATTGGATATTTGGCAGCAGTACTGTGTCGGGTGCGTAGAGGGTATGTCGTATATGCAAAAAGTAGAAAAGCGAAATGCCGATAAGCTGGCCTTAATGACTATATCCGTAGATGATGAAGAGGGTTGGCGTCGTCCGTGGTTTGTTTGGAAAATGCCGGTTGCCGGCTTGAATCTTTGGGATAAGGACGGGATTACAGGACTGTTTCTTCGTTATGGGAGCAATCAATTCCCTTATTATGTCTTGATTTCTCCCGAAGGAATAGTTTTGGAGAAATGTGGTATAAAAACTTTGGACGCTTGTTTAA
>CAJLYN010000018.1 GCA_905210875.1 uncultured Bacteroides sp.
CCGCCGTACTCGACTACGGCAACAAGCGCACCCTCGTCACCACCGACCTGCTGCTCGAAGGCATACACTTCGACCTCACCTACGTCCCGCTGAAACACCTCGGCTACAAATCGGCCGTCGTCAACTTCTCCGACATCTACGCCATGAACGGACGTCCCCGCCAGATTACCGTCTCGCTGGGCCTCTCCAAGCGCTTCTCCATCGAAGACATGGAAGAGCTGTACGCCGGCATACAGTTGGCCTGCAACATCTACGGTGTCGACCTGGTAGGCGGAGATACCTCGGCCTCACTCACTGGCCTCACCATCAGCATCACCTGCATCGGCGAAGGAGAAGAGGGTAAAATCGTGTACCGCAACGGTGCGAGAGAAAACGACCTCATCTGCGTAAGCGGCGACCTCGGTGCCGCCTACATGGGGCTGCAACTGCTCGAACGTGAGAAACACGTCTACGCCGGCGAAAGCAATTTCACCCCCGCCTTTGAGGGTAAAGAGTATATTCTCGAACGTCAGCTCAAACCCGAAGCCCGAAAAGACATCATTGCCGAACTCGACAAGCGACACATTGTCCCCACCGCCATGATGGATATCTCCGACGGTCTCTCCTCGGAACTGCATCACATCTGCACCCAAAGCCACACCGGCTGCCGCATCTACGAAGACCGCATACCCATCGATTACCAGACTGCTGTCATGGCCGAAGAGCTCAACATGAGCCTTGTCACTGCAGCCCTCAACGGCGGAGAAGACTACGAACTGCTCTTCACCGTACCGCTCGGCAGCCACGACGAAGTAGCCGCCATACCCGGTGTACACATCATCGGCCACATCACGGCCCCTTCGCTGGGACTCTACATGATTTCCCGCGACGGCAACGAGATAGAACTCCGAGCACAAGGCTGGAATTCTCTTGCAGAAGAGAACCATGATACAACAACGGAAAATCCCGAATAAATTCTATTTTACCTCATAAAGAAGAAACCGCCATGCAAGCAAAATTTTTCGGAGCTGCCGCCCTGTTGTTTCTGGCAACAGCTTGCAGCCACAAATTCACCGTAACAGCCGAATGCGACGCCAGCAGCAACGGTAACCAGGCCTATATCATCGACTTTACGACCAAACAACCCATCGACAGTGTCGTGGTGAGCAACAATCGGGCCGTCTTCAAAGGGAAAATCGACAAAGCTCACCTATGTCAATTCTTCGTCGATTCGCCCAATGGCGAAAGCGCAGTCTTCATTCTCGAAGGTGGCAACATCTCCATCGACCTCATGAACTGGACCGTAGCAGGTACCCTGCAAAACGATTCGTTACAGAGTTTTTATGACACCGTCAGAGCGATGCAGGAACAATTCTTCGCCCGCCATCAGGCCCTGGCCGGCACCGATTCCGACACCGAAGCCCAGAGCATCGCCCTGCAAAAAGAGATGATAGCCTCGCTCGGAAATATATCCACCCACTTTGTCAAAACCATGTCGGGCAGTTGTGTCGCCACATACGCCCTGGCCAACTGGCTTAATGCCCTGGTGGGGAGCGACGACTTCGACAAAGCCGCGGCTCTCGTAACAGAACACGACCTGAAATACCCCATCGTGAGCCGCGCCATCGAAACCGACAAGCAACTCAAAGCCACCCGGCCGGGAGCCATGTTTACCGACTTCACCATCTTGAACGGCAATCTCGACGGCACATCAGCATCACTCTCCGACTATGTAGGTAAAGGCAAATATGTATTGGTCGACTTTTGGGCATCGTGGTGCGGTCCCTGTCGAGGAGAAATACCCAACCTCAAAGAGCTTTACAAGCAATATGCCGGCGACAATTTCGAAATTGTAAGCGTCGCGGTATGGGACGAACGAGAAGCCACCCTCAAAGCCATCGATGAAGAGCAACTGCCGTGGCCCCAAATCATCGACGCCGGACAAGTACCGACCGAGCTTTACGGCATCAACGGTATACCCCAAATCATGCTCTTCGCCCCCGACGGCACCATCGTCGCCCGCGATCTACGGGGAGATAACCTGAAACAGACTCTATCCCAAATATTTAAAAATTAAACTTTTCCTATGAAAAAAACCTTTCTCTATCTTGCTTCGGTTCTGCTGCTCACCGCGTGCAGCAAGCCTTACAGCGTAACCGTAAACCACGAAAAAATCAGCGACAGCACCGAAGTCTATCTGAACGACTACTTCACCGGCGATACCCTGGACAGTGCTCTCTTCATCGGAGGAAAAGCCTTGTTCAAAGGAGAAACCGGGAAAAGTTTTGTGGCACAAGCTACCTTTGGTGAGAAATCGGCCACGTTTGTCGTAGAACCCGGCGATGTCCAAATCACCTTCAACCCGGTATTTGACATCATTTATGAAGTAAAAGGTACCGAACTGAACGACTCCTTGGCTACCATACAGGCTCAAAGCATCGGTCAGCAGTTTACTTTCCTGTTTCAAGTTCTCGCCCTTGATGCCAAATTGCCCACATTTGAGAAAACCCGCGACAGCATCACCGCCGTCAACAACGACATACTGCGCAAAATCTACAAAGAAGGCACATTGAAATTTGCCGGCACTCCCATCGGAGATTACTGCGTAAGCGAGTGGCTTAGCTACGCCATCGGGACCGACAACTTCGACGAAGCTCTCAGCCATGTATCCTCTTCCATTAAAGAGACCAAACCCATACAGACGTCGATAACCATCAACCACGGTATGCAGACCAATAAGCCGGGCAGCCATTTCATCGACTTTACTATCGAAAACGGTAATCTCGACGGGACTCCCGTATCTCTCTCCGACTACGTGGGCAAGGGCAAATATGTGCTGGTCGACTTTTGGGCATCGTGGTGCGCACCCTGCCGGGGTGGCATTCCGGGCATCAAGAAACTCTATGAGAAATATGCCGGCGACAACTTCGAGGTGGTGAGCGTAGCCGTATGGGACGAACGCGCCGCCACCCTCAAAGCACTCGAAGAGGAACAGATGCCATGGCCACAAATCATCGATGCACAAGACATTCCCGCGGGAATCTATGGCTTCAAGGGCATACCCCAGGTTATCCTCTTTTCACCCGACGGCACCATCATCGCCCGCGACCTGCACGGCAAAGCCATCGACGAGGCCGTAGAGAAAGCCCTGAACAAATAATCACACTACACACACTCATATTATTATAATACCCACTGATAACATCGCCCGTGCACAACAGGCGATGTTATCGCATAATTATGCTATGGAAACATTTTTAGGAACCGCCATCGTAAGCATGACGCTGGCTCTTGTCTTTTATTCTATCGGTACATGGGCCGAACGCATCGAAAAACGTCTCCGCCTGTGGCACATTGTATTCTTCTTGTTGGGTCTCTGCGCCGACTCGTTCGGCACGGCCATGATGACCGAAATGGCCGACCCCGTCAAAAAAGACCTTCTGCACGGAATTACCGGTGCAGCCGTCCTCTTTCTAATGGCCGTACACGCCCTTTGGGCCATTCTCACCTACTGGAAGGGCAGTCCGAAAGCGAAACGCAATTTCAGCAAATTCAGTGTCTTTGTCTGGGCCTTTTGGCTGATACCGTATGCACTCGGCATCGTATTGGGCATGAAATAGGAACGCCCACGCATCGCTTCATTCAGAAAAGAGAGAGGCACGGTGAATTTGGACAGTACTCTTTCACAAGGCCGCCTCTCTTTCGAATGGGGATATGGTTCCCCTTTCGCTTATCACGACAGTATGGTATTTATTTTTCTATCGAGAAACTGTAAATAATTTTTCCCTGCCCGTTTATCATATACAGGGTGAGTGTATCGTCGTCGGCCGAAACTACTGAGAATCCGGCATCGGAACTGCAAAAGAGAGTTCCGTCGATGGGCTTGACATCGCGCGCCAGCGAGCCCGACGAATTGACCACATACTGCACCTTGCTGCCGGCCGGACGTATGTGTTGGAAATTGTGTATATGACCGCACAGATAGAGGTCTACACCGTAGGCATCGAGCAGCGGTTTGAGACGGGCCTGCATATCGAGACGCTCCGACTCCCCTTTGTAAGTATCGGCAAAGACCGGGTGATGGCCCATCACGATTTTCCACTTGGCCGTACTGCTTTTAAGCGTCTTTTCTATCCAGTCGAGCTGTTTTTTGAGATTCTGCTTTCCGGCATCGGCATACTTGTCACCCTCCTCGCGGTACTTGTCGATCATCGGGGTTGTATCGATAAAGACAAGAAGCATCTTCTCATTGTCACCGGCCTCCTGCTCAATGGCATAGTAACGGCCTTTGGGCGACCAGCGACGGCTCACCTTGGCATAATCGAGAACAGCCTGGGTATTGCCACGATATTCGTGGTTACCGAGTATGGCATACCAGTCAATCATCAATTCGGGGTGTGAATAGATGAGTTCATAGTTGGTCATCCACAGCGGGTCATCGACCGAAGCCACACCTTCGAAATGATGCACATCACCCAGAGCGGCCACAAATTCAATATCGATATTCTCGGCCAGCTCACCCATCAGTTCGGCAATGGGCTTCTGCTCGTAATAGCCGTTGCGGCCGAGGTCATTGGCCACGATGAACGAGTGGGCCTCCTCATTTACAGCAGGTACTTCGACTGTGGTCTGGGCCAAGGTGCTGCCAGCAAAGCAGGCCGACAGCAGAAGGGTATAGAAAAGATTCTTGATTTTCATAAGACGAATATTTAAATTGAGAATAAAACTTATTTACTACCGAAAGCGCCGAAGAAGGCCGAAGGAGCGGGCGAGGTAAAAGTCGTCTGCGAATAGATTCCATTAAGACCTTCAAAGGTCAGACCACCGGCATAATGGCGGGTAAACGAGGTATTGCCACCGGTAAGAGCCGGCGAACCAGCAGCCAAATGGAAGTCCCAGGCATCGTTCCACTCTTGGGGAGCGCCCTCTTCATTACCGCCCACGTTGATATTAATATTGCTCTGGCGGGTAAAGTTTACAAAGAGAGGATCTTTATCACCGGGCGTAGCGCTCATGATGTCGTTGGCTCCGTTGAGGATACCTTCGCTCTCGTCGGGCTGCATCTGAGCCACACCGTCGGCAGTCGAAGCAAAATAGTAGTTGGGAGTAATCACGCACTTCTCGTCTTCAAAAGCTTCGGTATCGTGTTTCAGACCCCAGCGGCAGTCGTAAATCATGTTGTTGTACAACTCGGCATAGATACCCTCTTCGAGCCATATCGAGCCACCTTTTTTCTTGGGACGACGCCAGCCGCTGTTCACAATCGTATTGTTGTAGCAATAGAGATGCGACTGTACGTTGGTAAATCCCGAGTTGGAGAGTTTGAATCCGTTGGTATTGGCATCGTAGATGAGGTTATAGGCAATATCGGCCTTGCACTCCGACTTGTAGTTGATGGCTTCTCCACCCTCTTCGCCGTTGCAGATGAAATAGTTGTTGGAAACAATCGACTCACCGCCGGTGATATAAATCTGGTCTTCGGCGTTGTTGCGGAACACACAGTTCTGAATCAACATCTTACCATTGGGGTTGCAGAAGTGAACAGCCGGTACACCCTCGCCGGTCTCTGTCTTGAAGAGCTGATTGCGGAACGAGAGAGAGTTTTCGGTCGTCAGTGCGCCTCCATACTCGATAACGGTGTGGAGCAGCACCAGCTCGGGACAATCATATCCGCAGATAATACCGCCCCAGTTGCGGGAGAAGCGATTACCCTTCGACGAGGCCTCCACGGTGAAGGTAACAGGATTCTCTTCGGTACCAAGGCAGTACATGCTGCCGAGAACCACGATTTCGGGTTTCACTTCGGTATTGGCAGCTATCACGGTAGCGCCCTCCTCAACAACAAGTACCTGGCCTTCGTCTACAAGGAAGTGGTCGGTAAGCGTTACCGTAGTGTCTTTGGGCCAAACGATAACATTGCCGGGCAGGCTATTGGAACCGGAATTAATACCGTCATTGTCCTTGTCCTCCTCGGAGCAGGCAGTTGTCAGAATAGTAGTTGCGGCAAAAAACATTGCCAAAGTTCTTGTCAGTTTCATGTCTGTAAAAAAATTAATTGGAAAAATGTTCTATTTTGAAAAAGTATATCACAGTTTATAGCGTACTCCCACCATAAATCCTATACCGGAATAGTTGTCGCGTATGAGGGTGCGGTCCTGGCTCTGCGACGGGAAGTCGTAGTTATAGGCGTTGGTGGTCTTGATGTAGCGTTTGTAATGGGTGTTGAGCAGATTGGTAGCCTTGGCATAGAGCGAGAAGTTGCCCAGTTTTTTCTCGACCGAGGCGTCGAGCGAGAAAACGGGACTATCCCAGTAGTCGGCCTCGTAATAGTGCGACACGACGGCCATCTTCTCACCGGTGTAGGAGAATGAGAGTTGGGCGTCCCACCCCTTCTCGGCATTCTTATAAAGGAGCGAGAGGTTGGCCACATGCGGAGCCTGACCTACGAGCGGGCGGGTCTGGTCGACCGAGAGGCGTTGGAGCGAACCGCTCTCGCGGGAATAAAGCGTCTTGGGGGTGGTAATCTGCGAATGGGTGTAGGTGTAGTTGGCCTTTATGCCGATGTAGCGGAAATATTTGATGACATCGACCTCGACTCCCACGTTACGGGCGTTACCCAGGTTGGCCGGTCCGTAGCCGAACTGACGGTTGTTGACCGAGTAATAGGCATATTCGATGGGATCCTGTATGTTCTTGTAGAAGAGGCCTACCATCACCTGGTCGGTTACCGAGGGGAACCACTCCCAGCGCAGGTCGACATTGTCGATGCGGGCACGTTTCAAATCCTTGTTTCCGAACTCGGTGTAGTCTTCGTTGATAATCGAATAGGGAACGACTTCGAAGAAACC
This sequence comes from uncultured Bacteroides sp., assembly GCA_905210875.1. GTDB lineage: Bacteria > Bacteroidota > Bacteroidia > Bacteroidales > UBA11471 > Caccoplasma. The sequence continues at coordinate 6,828 of CAJLYN010000018.1, forward strand.
GGGGCGGTTCACCGAACGGAAGTATGAGAGGCGCAGGTTCATCGCCTCGACGGGCGAATATTTGAGATGGAGCGACGGCAGGAAGTCCCAGTACACCTGACCGCCATCGGGGTCGTCTTTATAGTTGGGATAATACATGTGGTAGCCCTGGTCGGTGTGCTCGGCACGTACGCCAGCTATGACATTCCACACCTCGTTGCCGAGACGATACATGAGATAGGCTGCACCGATGCGTTCGTGGGCATCGTAATCGAGCGGACCCACACTACCTTGCGAAGCCTGCAATTTCCAGACGATGTCGGTAACCGAGCCGAAATCTTCGCCTTGATACTGCTGACCATCGGGGGTAAAGAGGTACGACACATAGTCGTTGGTGCGGCGTTTGTCGCGATAGAGACCGCCCCACTTCAACGACATCGGGGCAAAGGCCTCGTCGTAGGCCCATTCAAAGTTGGCCGCAGCTGAGAGGTCGCGGTCGCTGTTGCTCTCCCAGCGGCGCTCCATGTGGTCGGCACGTACCTTGTCGACATAGTTGTTGCGATCGTTTTCGAGTACGACATAGGTGCGGTCGGGCGCATCGTTGGTGGCATTGGCCCACACGAGCGACCAGTCGGCCTCGACACCACGGCCAAGCCGGTGATCGCCTTGCAGGGTAAACGAGATGATGTTCTGGCGTTCAAATATCGAACGGGTCTCCCACTCTTCGAGCGAATTGCCCTCTTCGGGAGCATAATTGAGCGAGAGGTCGGTAATCTTGCTGTCGCGCACTCCCATAGAATTGTTGCCCACATACACGCCATAGAGCGAGAAGATATTGTACTTGTTGAGGCGGAAATCGCTTTTCATGTGCAGGGCATACTGCATCTTCATCTCGGAATAGAAGCGCTCCCGCATCGACGAGAGGCGCACCGTCGACTCGCTTTGCGGCATATTGTCTTCAAAAAAGAGCGACTCGGTGCCCCGGTTGAAATTCTGGAAACTACCCGAAAGCACAATGCCCAGACGGTCGTCGAAATAACGGTCGCCCCATGAGAGGCCCAACGTCACATCGGGCAGTGCCGCCCGCTGTTTGTAACTCATCGTTCCCTGCTTGAAGTCGGCCGGCGTAGCGTGATACTCCTTGCCGAAGGCTTCGCGCGGCGAGGTCATCATCACGCCGCTACGGTCGAAAGTCATAAACTGATTGTTGAAAAACAGCGAATTGTAACCCACCGAGGCATTAATATTGAACAGGCGCGACGAAGGAGCCTCTTTCATGATGAGGTTTACCACGCCGCCGGTAGCATCGCCCTCCATGTCGGGCGTCAGCGACTTGGTCACTTCGAGGCGGTCGAGCATCTCGCTGGGGAAAATATCGAGGGCAATGTAACGGTCTTTGTTCTCGGGGCTGGGTATCTTCACACCATTGACCAGGGTGTAGTTGTAGCGCTTGTCCATACCACGCAACACGGCATACTGGCCCTCGCCCGAACTCTCCCGCTCCATCGTTACTCCCGAGATACGCTGTAACACGTTGGCCACGGTAATGTCGGGCGAAATTTCAATGCTGCGGGCACTCATCACGTTCATCACCGTAGGTGCGCTCCGCTCGATGTAACGGGCACCCATATCGGTAGCCCGGTCATATCGGGCCTCGACCTTTACCTCGTGGAGGTCATGGCTCTGCGGTTCGAGCTCGATTCTCAGATTCTCTGTCTCGGAAGAAATTTCATATACCCCTTCGTTATATCCCAAATACCGGGCCACAAGGGTCATTTTCATGTTCTGGGGAAGGTCTTTCAACTGAAAGGTACCGTCGAGACCGGCGGCTGTGCCCACCGAGGGTCTCTCTTTCACGACGACCGTCGCACCGATAAGCACGTCGCCCGTACGCTTGTCTATCACAACTCCGCTCAGCGTATAAGCCGAAGCCGTGTGCGAAATAATCACAAAAAGCACATGGATAAATAAGATAACTTTTGCCTTAAACATACTGTCGTTTTCGTATAATTATTTTGACAGCGCAAAAGTATCGGGCTCTTATTACAAGAAAATAACAAGCCTGTTATAGAAGCGTAACAATTGTGTTAAGAAACCGTTACAAAGACTTTCGGGAATCGCCCGCACATTCGGGACAACCATCTAAAAAACAATCACCTGCAAACAGCGGAAGGAACAACCGGCATGTTTCAGAAGAGGCGCATCTGGCTGTAACACGGCACGGCATCGTCGACCGGGAAGAGGTACAGTTCGCTCGCCGTGTTGCGGGGCAGGGGGGCCAACAGCACATCACGCCCCACGACGATATCGCTTTGCCTGAGACGCTCCTCTATCGTGCGGCAGGCCAGTTCGGGCGTATTGTTCTCGCGGCTGAGATGGCACAAGAAAATGTGTGAGAGGCCGGAGTGGTAATGTGTGGCAAGAAACTCGGCCGTATCGTTGTTGCACAGGTGTCCCGAACGGGAAACGATGCGTTTTTTCAAATAATAGGGATAGGGGCCCTGCTGCAACATCGCCATATCGTAGTTGGCTTCAAGTACCAGGCAGTGGGCCTGTTGCAGATAGTCGGCCACACGGTCGGGAATATATCCCAGGTCGGTGGCAAAGACAAAACAGCGGCCGCCGGCCTTGATGCGGTATCCCACATTGTCGGTACCGTCGTGGGGCACCTCAAAGGCAGTAATGGTAAAGTCGCGTATGGCAAAGGGGGTATCTTTGAGTATGGGCCGGCCCACGGAATAGATTTTCTGCGTCATGGCATAGCAGCGGTTCATGCCGTTGAGAATAGACTGTGTCGTATAGACGGGAATACCGCACTTCTCACCCACATAGCCGGCCCCGCGGATGTGGTCGGCATGGTCGTGGGTAATGCACAACGCCACAATCGACTCAAAGGCGATGCCGTTGGCCGCCAGCGATTTCTTGATTTGCCGGGCCGAGATGCCTGCATCGACAAGGATACCGTAGGTATCGGTACCCAGATAGTAACAGTTACCGCTGCTGCCGCTCGACAGGCTCAAAAACCGTATCTGATTCATCGTTTCTTTCTCTCCAATAGATAATCGTGTGTGTTCTTCTCCACAGGCCGCGCGATGCGGACCCGGGAGAAACCGACACCGGAAGCGGGCGCGACAGAAGTCTCAACGACCATCTCCGATTCCGCGTCGGGCATCCGCTACTTATACAATAAAAATATACAGGGTGTTTTGGGCAACGAGGGCTTGTGCCTGGCCCACTCGGCCAGCGTGAGGGTGCGTATCGACTCCTCGGCCGTGGTGATACCCAAGGCTATGCACAGGCGCGTCTGCGGACGACAGTAGCGCAGGCAGTCATCGACCATCTTGTCGTTGCGGTAGGGTGTCTCGATAAAAATCTGCGTCTCGTTCTCGTTGTAGATGCGCTGTTCGAGACGTTTCATGGCCTTGGCCCGCTCGCCTCCGTCGATGGGCAGATACCCGTGAAAGGCAAAACTCTGCCCGTTGAACCCCGATGCCATAAGCGACAGCAGTATCGACGAGGGCCCCACCAGCGGCACCACCTTGTAGCCCTTGCACTGGGCCACGGCCACCACATCGGCACCGGGGTCGGCTACGGCAGGACAGCCGGCTTCGGAAATCACCCCCACGGGCAGCCCTTCGGCCAGCGGGGCCAGGAATCCGGCCACGGCTTCGGGCGGTGTGTGGCGGTCGAGCGTGTAAAAGGTGATGGCGTCGATGTCGGTCGACGGGTCGCACCGTTTGAGGAACCGACGGGCCGAACGCACATTTTCCACGATGAAGTGATGGATTCCCGACGTTATGTCGCGATTGTAGGGGGGCAACACCCGGTCGTGCGGCGTGTCGCCCAACGTAACGGGTATGAGGTACAGGGCTGCTTCGAGCATCATATTCTGGGTTTTCAGGGGAGAAATCGTATCATGTCCGGCGGGCTTTACCATCGTCTTGGAGCGAATCGCCGACTTCGCCACCGATTTATCGGCAAAAATAGTTAATTTTGCCCGAAAACAGAACCGCATCGACTGAGAAATGGAACTACCTGCCGAGTTTTCCGCCCGCATGCACCGACTGCTGGGCGATGAATATGCCGCCTTCGAAGCGGCCCTCACGGCCGAGCCGCAGACAAGCATACGCCTCAATCCCGCCAAATGCGACCGACAGCCCGACTACCGACCGGTGCCGTGGTGCCGCCATGCCTATTATCTCGACACACGGCCGGCCTTCACGTTCGACCCCCGGCTGCACGGAGGCGTGTACTATGTACAGGAGGCCTCGTCAATGTTTCTCGACTACCTTCTGCGTCGGTACGTTGACCGTCCGGTACGCTACCTCGACCTCTGCGCCGCACCCGGCGGAAAAAGCACACTCACCCTCTCAGCCCTCCCGGCAGGCAGCCTAGCCGTGTGCAACGAGGTGGTGCGCAACCGGGCCCATATCCTGGCCGAGAACATCGCAAAATGGGGCTTCGACAACACCGTGGTAACCCGCAACTCGGCAGCCGACTTCGGCGCTCTGCGCCACTACTTCGACGTGATACTGGTCGACGCTCCCTGCTCGGGCGAAGGCATGTTCCGTAAAGATGCGCAAGCCATCGACGAATGGTCGCCCGCCCAAGTAGACCTGTGTGCCGACCGCCAGCGCGAAATCCTCATCGACGTATGGGACGCCCTGCGCCCGGGCGGACTGCTCATATACAGCACCTGCACCTACAACCGCGAGGAGAACGAAGAGATGGTTCATTTCCTGATGAAGCATTTCGGAGCCACCCCGCTCGATGCCGCACCTCCCGAGGAGTGGCACATACACCCTTCGCTCGATACCGACCTGCCTGCCTACCGCTTCATGCCCCACTACACCCGGGGCGAAGGCCTTTTCATGGCTGCGTTACGTAAACCGGGCGATGAAGACGACTGCGAACGCGACAGCTGGCTACGGCGCTCGGCCCGCCGCCAGGAGAAGAAAAAAACGGGCCGCCCTGCCGCCAAAGACGACAACCACGCCCTACGATCGTGGATACTCTCGCCCGACGAGTACCTTTTCGACACCGCAGCCGACACCGTAACCGCCCTGCCTGCCGCCTATGCCGCCGACCACACCCTCTTTGCAACACGCTTCGATGTCATACACCGCGGCATACCGGTCGCCACCCTCAAGGGTCGCGAATGGCTGCCCCACCCGTCACTCGCACTGTCGACCCATCTCAACAGAGAGGCATTTGACACCCTGTCGCTCACTCCGGCCGAAGCCATCGTCTACCTGCGGCGAGAGAGCCCGGCCATAATGCCCGACAGCCGGCGCGGCATACGCCTCGTTGCCTGCGACAATGTGCCGCTGGGCTGGTGCAACCACCTCGGCAACCGCATCAACAACCTCTATCCGCCCGAGTGGCGCATACGCAGCGGCTACCTGCCCGACAACCCCAACCTGCCCGTGTGGTAAGCCCCGGCATATATTCCCCGGAAACAACGGCACAATCGGCCGCCCCTCCATGAAGCGCCACGCAAACGGCTCAAAAATTTAAGGAGACAAACGATTATTATCTTAATTATTTGATTATATTTGCAAGAAGTCGGGAAGCATTTTTTCCCGGCCAAGAAACAAACACGTTTTTTCAAACTCATAAAAAACTGCATCATGATTTTAAACTCATTGAAAGACTCTGCCTCGATAGAGTCGCTGCACCCCCTTTTCAAAAAAGCCTTTGACTACATCAAAGCCACCGACTTTTCTAAGGTTCCTGCCGGGAAAATCGTTCTTGACGGAGACAAACTGTACATCTCGGTAGCCGAGCCCACCGGTAAGACCAAAGAGACTGCCCGCATGGAGACTCACGACAAATACATCGACATACAAATGCCGCTGACCGCCGTCGAGACAATGGGCTGGAAAGCCACCAACGAACTGAAAGAGCCCACCGCTCCCTACAACCCCGAAAAAGACATTACCTTCTTTGCCGACAAACCCACGACCTACATCGAAGTACAACCGGGCGAATTTGCCATATTCTTCCCCGAAGACGGCCACGCTCCCGGCATCGCCGAAGGCAACTTCCGCAAAGTCATCGTAAAAGTAAAACTCTGATTCCTCACTTTACCGAGACGACACCTCTTTTTCATGCGGTGTCGCCTCTCCTTTTTTTATTCACCCCCAACTTTAAACCCCACACGTATGCTCAATCTGGTAAAAAACGATCCGTGGCTTGAACCTTTTTCTTCCACCATCGAACACCGGCACCAACTGGCCATAGATAAAGAAAAAGAGCTTTGTGGCCCCAAGGGTTCACTCTCCGACTTTGCCGACGGATACCTCTACTTCGGCCTGCACCGCAATGAAAAGGGAGAATGGATTATTCGCGAATGGGCCCCCCACGCCACAGGCATCTATCTCATAGGTGATTTTTCTGATTGGAAAGAGCTACCGGCCTTCCGCTTCAAGTCACTTCCAAACGGCGTGTGGGAAATAAAGCTCAAACCCAATAGACTCAACCACCTCGACCTCTACAAACTGTCGATGCACTGGAACGGCGGACAGGGCGAACGCGTACCTGCCTGGGCCACCCGCGTCGTTCAGGACGAGACCACCAAAATCTTCTCGGCCCAGGTGTGGGCCCCGGAGAAACCTTACAAATTCAAGAAACGCAGCTTCAAGCCCGATACCTCTCCACTACTCATCTACGAATGCCACATAGGCATGGCGCAAGAAGATGAACGCATAGGAACCTATGACGAATTCAGAGAAAACATATTGCCGCGCATTATCGGCGATGGCTACAACGCCATACAGATAATGGCCATACAGGAACACCCCTATTACGGCTCCTTCGGCTACCATGTGTCGAGCTTCTTCGCCCCCTCATCACGGTTTGGCACCCCCGACGAGCTGAAACACCTTATAGACGAAGCTCACCGCAACGGTATTGCCGTCATCATGGACATCGTCCACTCCCACGCCGTGAAAAACGAAATCGAAGGGCTGGGCCGTTTCGACGGAAGCCCCGACCAGTTCTTCTACGGTGACAACCGACGCGAGCACCCCGCTTGGGACTCGCTCTGCTTCGACTACGGAAAAAACGAAGTCATACACTTCCTGCTCTCCAATTGCAAATACTGGCTCGAAGAATTCCACTTCGACGGCTTCCGTTTCGACGGAGTAACCTCCATGCTCTACTACGACCACGGACTGGGCAAAGCCTTCTGCGGTTACAGCGACTATTTTGACGGAGGCCAGGACGAAAACGCCATTACCTACCTCACACTGGCCAACCGACTCATACACGAAGTCAACCCCCACGCCATCACCATAGCCGAAGAGATGAGCGGAATGCCCGGCCTTGCCGCCCGCATCGAAGACGGCGGCATCGGCTTTGACTACCGCATGGCCATGGGAATTCCCGATTTCTGGATAAAGACCATCAAGGAAAAGAAAGACGAAGATTGGCACCCGTCAGGCATCTTCTGGGAACTCACCAACCGCCGTGCCGACGAAAAAACCATCAATTACGCCGAGAGTCACGACCAGGCCCTCGTCGGCGACAAGACCATCATCTTCCGCCTCATCGATGCCGAAATGTATTGGCACATGATGAAAAACGATACCAACAGTATGGCCGTAGATCGCGGAATGGCTCTTCACAAGATGATACGACTGGTTACCCTCACAACACTCAACGGCGGCTATCTCAACTTCATGGGCAACGAATTTGGCCACCCCGAATGGATTGATTTCCCCCGCGAAGGGAATGGCTGGGCTTACAAATATGCCCGCCGACAATGGAGCCTTGTCGACCGCAAAGACTTGAAATATGGATACCTCGGAGCCTTTGACAAAGCCATGATACACCTAGTAAAAAGCGTGCGGCACTTTGAAAAGACACCTATCGTAAAACTGTGGGACAGTGGTGAAGACCAAATCCTGGCATTTATGCGCAAAGACCTCATCTTCATATTCAATTTCAGCCCTACCCATTCCTACGAAGGTTACGGCATATTGGCCCCACAAGGGTGTTATAAGTGCATTCTCGACAGCGATCAATCACAATTTGGCGGTTACAACCGCATCAATCAAGAAGTAGAGCACTTTACGCAACCCGACCCCCTCTACAAGAAAGAGAAAAAAGAGTGGCTGCTCCTCTATCTGCCCGCACGCACGGCCATGGTACTACAAAAGCAAAAGACATGCAAGAGCAAATAACAAACGACTTTCAATCGTGTGCGGACACGAAATACAAAAAACGCAAGTCGTGTTCGCACACGTTTAAAAAAAATATATTTTGTGTCATAAAATAGCTTAAACAGCTATACATCAGAGATATAGAGGTTAATGAGTGTATTTGTTGCACTCATAATGTGTTGTAAAACATATAATAAAGATTTGATCATGTAAAAAAAAAGGCCCACCTTTGTCCCTGTAACCTATAACAATCTTTTTTACCTTAAAAAATTAATACCTATTGAAAACCTAATAAAGAAGGAGCTTTTGTGAAAAAGCCCCTTTTTGTTTTATTATAGCATACTGATAATCTGAATTTTAATAAATAAATCACTTTTACACAAATGAACCCGTGTGCGCACACAAGCCAACGAAAAAGAATTTGAATCGGTGGCATCTCCTAAAAAAAATGCCACAATCTCGTTTTTTACAAAAAAAAACCGTATCTTAGCACATATTATACATTCACCGGTATAAAACAGGATTATGTTCGGAACATTCAGCTACCCCTGGAGCGACTGGTTATACCTGGGCATATATACGGGGTTTATACTGACGATTATCTTTACCACCATCGTCATCGTACTCGAAAACCGCAATCCCGTGAAAAGCCTCGCTTGGATTGTCGTGCTGGTATTTCTTCCCATCGGTGGTTTCATACTCTACCTCTTCTTCGGACAGCAATATCGCCACACGCGCATGATATCGAAGCGCAAAAGGCGTATTCTCCAAAAAATGTCGGGCAATACGGCCCATATAAGCGTGTCCGAACCCGGAAACAGGCTATCGCCCGAGAGTCTGCAACAAATCAAGCTAGGGTACCAACTGGGTGGAACACAACTTTTCGTCCATAACCATATAGAAATCTTTACCGACGGAGAGAGCAAATTCAAGGCTCTGATAGAAGACTTGAATCGCGCCGAGACCTTCATTCATCTGCAATACTACATTTTCGACAACGATACCCTGGGGAGGACCATAAAAAAGATACTCATAGAAAAAGCCCGACAAGGCGTAAAAGTGCGCGTACTTTACGACGATGTGGGCTGTTGGAAGGTGAGGTCACGATTTTTCAGAGAGATGCGCAAAGCCGGAATTGAAATACGGCCGTTTTTCAAAGTATCATTTCCACAACTGGCCAACAAACTCAATTACCGGAACCACCGGAAAGTAGCCATCATCGATGGGAAAACAGGATACATCGGTGGCATGAACATCGCCGACCGATACTGTGACGGACTCTCCTGGGGCATCTGGCGCGATACACATGCTCGCATCAAAGGGCCTGCCGTCTATGGGCTGCAATCGGCATTCTCCATCGATTGGAGTTTCACCACACGGGAATTTCTCTCCGAGGCCCGCTACTACCCCCCTGTCGAAGAAACAGGCAACACCGACATACAGATACTCACCAGTGGACCGCTGGGCGAATGGAAAGAAATCGCCATCTCGTTTCTGAAAGCCATCGCCAATGCTCGGGAATGCATTTACATACAGACCCCCTACTTTCTTCCCACCGACAGCCTACTCAAAGCCCTGCAAGCCGCCGCACTCGCCAAAGTCGACGTGCGCCTGATGATACCCAGCCACAGCGACTCCCGACTGCTGCAATATGCCTCGCAATCATACCTGAAAGACATTTTACGTGCCGGCATAAAAGTATACTTCTACCAAGGCGGATTTCTTCATGCCAAGAGCCTGATTATAGACAATGAATTTTCAAGTATAGGATCCACCAACTTCGATTTCCGGAGCTTCGACCACAACTTCGAAATAAACGCCTTTATGTACAACACCGACACCAATGCCATGATGAAAAAGATATTCATCAACGACATGCGTCAGTGCCGGCGCATCACCTTGAGCCGATGGAAACGGCGTCCCCTCACAACCAAGGTAGCCGAATCGTTTGCCCGACTCATGAGCCCGATACTCTGAACAAGTATCACAAACAAAAAAAAGATTATCACAGAAACAACAAAAAGAAAGATGTTTACCAAACTTGTCGCCATAGAACCCGTAAGCCTCATACCTTCGGCCGAAGAGGCCCTCCACCACTATGCACGCGAAGTCGTACTCTACCCCGACATACCCAAGGACAACAAAGAAATCGTCCGGCGCATAGGCGATGCCGACGCCGTGCTGTTAAGCTATACCTCGGCCATAGACCGCACCGTCATGGAACAATGTCCCGCCATCAGGTACATCGGAATGTGCTGCTCGCTCTACTCACCCGAGAGCGCCAACGTCGACATACACTACGCCCGGGAACGGGGCATCACGGTAACCGGCATACGAGACTACGGCGACGAAGGCGTTGTCGAATATGTCATCAGCGAGCTGGTGCGCTGCCTGCATGGCTTCGGCCAACCTGCGTGGAACGGAAAACCGCAGGAAATCACCGGGCTCAAAGTGGGAATCATCGGTCTGGGAAAATCGGGCGGCATGATAGCCGACGCCCTGAAATTTTTCGGTGCAGACATCGCCTACTTCGCCCGCAGCGAAAAAACCAACGCCCGCGCAAAAGGCTATACCTTCTGTCCACTGGACAAGCTGCTGACAGAGAGCGAAGTCGTGTGCTGTTGCCTGAACAAAAACACCGTACTACTGCACGAAAACGAATTCAAGGCTCTCGGTAGCCACAAGATTCTCTTCAACACCGGACTCTCTCCGGCCTGGGACGAAACCCCTTTCCTGAAATGGATTACCGGCGACAACCTCTGCTACTGCGACACCGTGGGGGCGCTGGGTGGCACACACCTGCTGGATCACCCGCACATTCACTGCATACAGGTATCGACAGGACGCACCCGACAAGCATTTGTCCGACTGAGCGAGAAAGTCTTGGCCAACCTGTCAGAATACAACCGGTGATACCATATTGAGCAACGTACTCACCACCGACCAGCCGGCAATCTCGGCCGTTGCACTGTACACGTCGACCACGGCCCGCACCTGCTCGTTTACAATCTCTACCCGCTGGGTATCGCCCTTGAATCCGGGAGTAGAACGTATCGTTACCTGCATCGCCTCAGGGCCGACCGAGGCCCGCGAAGCCGCCACGGTAACATTTACCTTCGTGGGGAAAAGCCGTATCGCCTCGGCGGCACTGCCCGCAAAGACCTCTCGTTGCTCATGCTGCAAGTCATCGGTATAAACAGGCGTTCCTTTCAAGGCATCGGGTCCCTTCTCATTAAAAAAGCGGGCCGTTGCTCCCCCCATAAGGGTTGCCGTACGCAGCACATCAA
>CAJLYN010000019.1 GCA_905210875.1 uncultured Bacteroides sp.
AAGGCATAAGAGGCAGAAAAACAAACGACGATTTCGGAAATTGAGCAAATACCGACAGCGCCGGGAGTAGCCGTAAATTCACTCCCCGGTCCCGAACAATGCCCGGCGGCTAACCGTTCTCCTCGTCCTTACGGTGAATCGACCCCTTTACATCGTTGAGGTCGACAAAGCGATTGACAATGGCGTATATGGTAAGACCGGCCGCACTGTGTATCTGCAACTTGGCGGCGATGTTCCGGCGATGGGTAATCACCGTATGGGCCGAGAGGCACAGCTTCTCGGCAATCTGTTTGTTGGTCCACCCCTTGACAACACCGATGATAATCTCCTTTTCGCGCTCGGTAAGCGGCTCGTGGGTCGCCTCCTGCACAGCCGTGTTGTGGAGTTTTTCGATTTTCTCCCGGATAGTCTCGGCCGTATCGTAGATGGTGATGATTTCGTCATACCCTTTCAGCGTAGAGACATCGGCCAGCGTATACTGCAACGCGATACATTTCAGGCCGTCGCACTCCTTCTTTATCTGTTGCAGTGAGACGGCTCCGGGAATAAGCGGATTGATTATCAGCATATCGGGCTTGCGCCACGAAAGTGTCGACGACAACTGCGCCACATCGGTAATCTCTATCATCTCGATATTGAGCGACGAGAGACGCCGCAACACCGAGAGTATGCCGCTGCGTATGATGAGCGAAGGCTCGGCAACCGCTATTTTCAACAACGACTTCATAGGCCTCGTGCCCCTTCCTCTTCGAGTTTCTTGACGGCGGGAACAAACAGCGTGTTCTCGATATAATTGTGTGAAGCCAAATCTTCTTCACAGGTGAAGATATCGAACAGCACCGAGTTCAACTCGTTGCTGCTCTCGGCCGGATAGTATTTGATGAGAATGTTTTTCAGCTCGCCGAGCTTGGCCTCGACCTGGTCGTGCTGGCGACTGAATATATCGATGCTGTACCCCTTCGGCAGCGGCTCCTTGCGGAGAAGTGCCGTAACGTAGGGATAGACGGTCTGCTCCTCATAGAGCATGTGCTTCTGCACCTCGGCCGCATACTCGTCAAAGAAGCACAAGATGGCAAACGACACATCTTTCTGTCCGCAATCGATGGCATCGAGAAGGCGGCGACGAATAGCCGGCAACTTGAATTGCAGGAAATAATCGTGTGAGTTGTGCAGATACTGCATCATTGCCTCTATCGAGAAGATGGCATTCCCGGCCTCGGCATGGTCTTCGTCGAGGAGGCAGTTGGTTATCGACAAGAAGGTATCGACATCGACACCGTTGTCGCGGCACACCTCTTCTATCGTTTTATCGCCAAACCCAAGCGGTATTCCGAACCGGCTCATAACCAGCAGTATCGGATAGTTTTCACACACCAGCACGCTCATGGGGTCGCTCTTCTTGTATTTGCCCAGTCTGTACATCATCGGTTGTATTGCATGTATATCGGTCATACAAATATAACACATTTAGAGGTAGTTTCTGTTTTCCTGTCTTCATTTTTTACCAGGCAGCCGCCAGAGACGGCTCCGTGAAGGTGGCCGACCGGCGGTTGCAAAAGCGCTCGCACTGCATCGTCAGGTCATAGCCCAGCATCACCCCCAGCATGAAATCTTCTTCGGGAGTGAGCCGGTGCAGTGGCTTGGCTATGAAATGACGCACCACGTCGAGACACTGTCGTCTGCCGAAGTAGAGATTTACCTTGCCGGCTCCGGCCGGCTGCTCTACATAATCGATGTGCTGACTTTCGAGACGGTCGATGAGAAGCCGGGCGCAATCGCCACTCATGGTACACAGCACCAGGTGGCGCACCCCCTTCTTCAACTCATATATCTGGTGGAAATAGAGTTTCATCGCTCCGAAACGGTCATACTCTTCCATGCTCATAAGGCGCCGTCGCTTTTGAGCGCCGAGACCCACCGCTCGATGCGACCGTCGGTCAAAGCACTCTCGTTGCACTCATCAACGGCAAGTCCCAGGAACTTCCCGTCTCTGCATATCTTGGAGTCGGTTACCGAATATCCGTCGGGCGCACAAGCTCCCACCCAGCGGCAACCGCTCCCAGCCAGGGCGTCATAGATAAGGCCCACCCCGTCGCAGAAGGTGTCGGGATACGACTCGGCATCGCCGCAACCAAACAGACCGATTTTCTTCCCTGACAGATTCTGCTTTTTCAATGCATCGAGAAAGTCGTACCAGTCGTCCTGCAACTCTCCGTCGCCCCAGGTCGACGTGCCCAGCAGTAAGAGGTCGTAGCGGTTCACCTCATCGGCTCCGGTATTGCCCACATTGTGTATGTCGGCTGCCGCAACACCCAGCACGGCGGCAATTTTACCGGCCAACTCTTCGGTCGTGCCGGTCGTACTTCCGTAAAATATTCCTGTCATAACTTTTATATTTAAGTGTATGGCAAAGAAAGAGAAACACGGGCACAACGGCAATCCCTCAATCGAGTGAAAAAACAGCACCCCACTACCTATATGTAAGTAGCGGCACAACAACAATAAACAACGACGAGAAAAAAATCTTCACACATAGGGGACTCTGACTCCCCGGGAAACAGGAAAACCCTACTCCCGTCGGGAAGCGACGGTCCGGAACTGGAAAGGCGACATTCCGGAGCAGCGTTTGAAAAACTTGCTGAAAGAGGCCTGGTCGGCAAAGCGCAGCTTGGCAGCAATCTGCTGTATGGAGAGGTCGGTCGTAGAGAGGAGATTACGCGCCTCACTGTAAAGCAGTTCAAAAATAAAGGTGTTCACCGTCTTTCCGGTCTGCCGTCGGACTGTCGCCGTGAGATACTGGCAACTTATGTGCATCGCATCGGCATAGAACGCCACCTGATGCTGCTCCTTGTAATGATTCATCAGCAAGGAGAAGAACTCACGCAACAACAGCACCTGCCGGGACTGTACCTCACGAGGGGCCGAAGCCGGCAGCTCATGTTCCAGGATATTGTCCACTTCCAGATAGAAACGCACCAGCGCATTCTGTATCAGTTCGAGATGGTAGGTATGTCCCTGCCGCTCTATCTGTCGCCGTACATCGTCTATGCAGTGTCGCAGCAAATGTCCCTCCTCAGGCCCTATCTTCACGACCGGAGCCAGGTGCATATTTCCCCCGATGGTTATGCGCTGACCAACCTGCAACCCTCTGATATGGTCGACAAAGTTTTTATGAATACATAAGAAAATACACTGAAAGGTAGCGGAGACCTGCACAAAACTCGTCAGATGCAACGGCGAAATGAGGCAAAGCATTCCGGCCGTCAGCGTATAGATGCGCTCGTCGATACTCAATTCGGCATCGCCCCGAAGCACCAGCATATAAGAAAAGGCATTGACATATACCGGATTTCCCTGGGCCAACGCAATGACACGAGGCTTATCTGAGACAAATACCCCTATCTCTCCTTTATAGGCAACGCCATTTTTCTGCAAGAGTATCTCCTGAATATTTACAATTCTATAACCTTTCATTATCAGCTATTTTCAATTATAATATCCGTATGCAAAAATACAAAAAAGCATGAATCAACGATTAACAAAAAAGAAGATTGTTTCAGATAAGACAAATTTTCAAGCATTTCAAACATCGCTTCTCTTGTCCTTTTTCCCGAACTTTGCGGCCAAATTAAAAACGGCTATATGATATGAAAATCAACAGATTACTCACAATCATCACACTGGGTAGCCTGATAAGCTCCTCCCTGCTGGCCCAACAGCCCATGCCACTCACGCTGGAAAAGATGTTCATGCTGGCAGAGGAAAACAGTAAAACAATAAAGGTAAGCCAGCTGGCTGTGCGTGAAGCCACCGAGGGGATAAATGTTGCCAAGAACGACCGTCTGCCCAGCATAGAGGCCAGCCTGTCGCTCAGCTACATAGGCGACGGCTGGATGAGCGACCGGAATTTCAAGAACGGAACCAAAGCGCCGATGCCACACTTCGGAAACAATTTTGCCTTCAAAGCCACCCAGGCGGTCTATACCGGAGGAGCCATTCATGCCGGCATCGAAATGAGCCACCTGCAAAAACAAATGGCTCAGGCCGAACTGGAACAAAACCGACAGAACATCCGGTTCATGCTTGTGGCCCATTACCTGGATCTGTTTCTCCTGAACAACCAGAAACAAATCTACCAGAAAAATATCGCACAGACCAAACTGCTAATCGAGGAAATAAAATCGGCTTTCCGCGAAGGCACCGCACTGGCCAGCGACGTAACCCGCTATGAACTGCAACTCAAAGACCTGGAACTGGGATATACCCAGCTGACCAACCGCATGGCCATAGCCAACCGGGAGATGGTTACTACACTGGGGCTCGACAATGAAACCCTCCTTATACCCGACTCCTCGCTGCTGACGCTGAATGTGGACAGACAGAACGAACAACATTGGCAGAGTGCAAAACTCGAAGCACCGGCTATGCAACTGGCTCAGCTCGGCACCCAGATGAGCCGGAAAAAACAAGAGTTGATTCGTGCAGGACGCCGCCCGACCATCGGGCTGATGGCTACCAACAACTTCGACGGTCCTATTCTGATTGAAGTGCCCCCAATCGACAAGAACTTCAATTACTGGTTTGTAGGCGTGAACGTCTCCTACAAATTCGACTCCTTGTTCAAAAAGAACAAACAGCTACGGCAGGCACGGACCGCCACCTTCAAGGCTCAGGAACAGCAACGTCTCACCGACGAGCAACTCTCAAACGACATCTACTCCGCCTACATCTATCTGGAAGAGGCCTACACCCGGCTGGACACGAAAAAGAAAAACGTGCAACTGGCCCACGAGAATTACGAAGTGGTACATAGCCGCTACCTGAACGGCCTCTCACTCATCACCGACATGCTGGACGCCAGCAACATACAACTGGCCAGCGAACTGGAACTGGCCAATGCCCAGATAGGTATTCTCTACCAGTATTTCCTGCTCAGAAAGACCACCGGAACTCTTTAAACCGGCATCACCTCATATCGTCATCTTAAAAAACGCAACAATATGGCAAACATCAAAAGAAACAAACTGATTTCAAACATCATACTCACCGTCATCATTTTGGGAGGTATTGTATGGGTATGCAGCCGCTTTATACACTTGGGTAATGTGGAATATACCGACAATGCACAAATCAAACAGCACATCACTCCCATCAACACTCGTGTTCAGGGATTTATCCGCAAAATCTACTTCGACGAGTATCAACCGGTACACAAAGGCGACACGCTGCTCGTTATCGAAGATGCCGAATTCCGCCTGCGCCTGGCTCAGGCCGAGGCCAACTACCAGAATGCCCTGGCTGCCATGAACGCCATGCACACGACCATTCACACCACGCAGAACAACCTGGCGGTAACCGATGCCGGAATACGTGAGGCTCAGGTGCGACTGAAAAATGCTGAGGCAGACTTCAACCGATACAGCGAGATGATTAAACAACAGGCCGTAACCCCACAACAATACGACCGCGTGAAAACAGAATACGAGGCAGCCAAGGCCCGATATGAACAGATTAGCCGGCAGAAACAGTCGACCAACCTGGTAAAACAAGAGCAGACCCAACGTCTGGAACAGAACGAGGCCGCCCTCAAATTGGCCGAAGCCGAAGTCAATCTGGCACGTCTCAACCTGTCGTACACCGTAATCGTGGCCACGGCCGACGGAATGACCGGTCGCAAAAACATTCACGAAGGCCAGCTGGTACAACCGGGACAAACCATGGTATCGCTCATCGACAACAGCGAAAAGTGGATTATCGCCAACTATAAGGAGACCCAGACCTCCCGCATGAAAAACGGGCAGAAAGTGCGCATTGCGGTAGATGCGCTCCCGGGCCGAAAGTTCACCGGCCGCATAGTCGCCATCTCCGATGCCACGGGCTCCTCCATGTCGCTGATGCCCCAGGACAACTCGGCCGGAAATTTTGTCAAGGTCGAACAGCGTATCCCGGTCAAGATTGAGTTTACGGACGAAAGCAACCCCGAAGACATCGCCCTGCTGCGCGCCGGAATGAATGTAGAATGTAAAGTGGAGTATTGAAATGGCCGGACCCAACATACCTGCACGCGTCATGCTTTTCCGGGATTTCGTGCCCGATCGCCTGCGTGTATTTCTCTGCCTCTTCCTGGCACTGTGTTTTCAATTCAGCGGAGGCATATACCTTTCGTCGGTGTCGCAAATGGTAGGTTCGCTGGCACTGATGCAGGAAGATATCATGATGGCCGGTTATGCCTCCTTTGTGGGCATGACCATCATCTTCCCCATTCTTTTCCGACTGAAATTCAGGTTTACCTCGCGCAGCATTCTACTGGTTATATGTCCGGCACTGATTGTCTGCAATTATATTACCATGCACACCGGAGAGTTGCCGGTGCTGGTCATCGTATGCTTCATAGCCGGTATGTTGCGCATGTGGGGGACCTTCGAGGCGCTGTCGAACGTGCAACTCTCCATCACACCCACGCGCGACTTTGCCGTCTTCTTTCCGGTGGTCTATCTGATAGTGCTAGGCAGTATCCAGCTCTCAGGTCTCACAACCGTCTACCTGAGCTACTGGGCCAACTGGACCCAGATGCACTGGTTCATTATGGGGCTGCTCTTCGTGGCATGGGGCATTGTGGCGGCTCTGACCCGGCACTTCCGTTTCATGAAACCGCTGCCACTCTATGGCATAGACTGGCTGGGCGGCGCCTTATGGAGCATCTTCCTTCTGGCTCTTATCTTTGTACTGGAATATGGACAGTTCTATGACTGGTACGACTCCACGGAAATTGTAATCGGCACCGTTATTGTCGTCATATCGCTGGCGCTGAGCATACACCGCATGATTGTGATGCGCCACCCCTACATCAGCATGGAGGCTTTCCGTTACCGCAATCTCACCTCGTTGCTGATTTTGTTCCTGCTGCTGAGTTTCCTCCTCACGGCTCCTACCGTATTGCAGAACATCTACACGGGTAGTATCCTCGGTTATGATATGCTCAATTCCGTATCGCTGAACTGGTGGAACCTGGGCGGTACACTGCTCGGTTGCGCTTTTGCCTACTATTGGCATGCCCGGCTGCGCGGCTCATTCAAAGTAACCATCTTTATCGGCTTTGCTTTGATTGTTGCATCCATGCTGATGATGTATTACCTGATTGACCCGGGTACCAACATCGAGCGACTGTACCTGCCCACGGTTCTACGCGGTGCCGGATATATCATTCTGTACATTTCACTCACAGTCTATGTTACTGGAATCGTACCTTTCCAACACTTCTTTCAGGTACTCTCCATCTTGGGATTTGTACGCACCGGCTTTGCCTCGGCCTTCGGAAGCGCCATCTACGGTCGTGTGTTGCAATATACGCTCCCTGGGAATTTTCAGAATCTCACCCGCGAACTGGACGGCGTAAATCTGGTATTAAATCCACAGAACTTTTTCCAGATATATGGCGAAGCCATGCGGCAGGCCACACTGGTAAGCCTCAAAGAAATGTATGGCTGGGTATGTCTTGTAGGCATTGTCCTGCTGCTGGTCATACTCTCCAAAAGATTCCTCAACCGCAACTTCATCGGAAGGCTGCCACGCATACGCCGCATCAAGCAGCTCCTCAAACGTGAAATCACACCGGCCTGAGACTTTTTCACGCTGTGCATAGACAAAAAATAAGCCCTGTTTCTCCAAACAAGGCTTATTCCGGATTTTCCGCTCGTCTCGGAAAATCCTCTCTCTATGCAACAGAGTAAAAAAGCATCAATAACTTTTAATGTGGACGTTCTTAACTGCACGTCCCGACGGGTCGTTGAGTTTCTTGAACGACTCGTCCCACTCCAAGGCCGTGGCGGTGCTGCAAGCGACCGAACGTTCGGACGGAACGCTGCGGGCAGCCGATGCCGAGGGGAAATGTTCTTCAAATATCGAACGGTAGTAATACTCCTCCTTGTTCATGGGCGGATTGATGGGGAAGCGCTCGGCAGCATGGGCCATCTCTTCGTCGGAGACACGCTCGGAGGTTATCTGTTTGAGCACATCGATCCAGCTATATCCCACACCGTCGGAGAACTGCTCTTTCTGGCGCCACACCACGCTCTCGGGCAACATATCTTCGAAGGCCTTGCGGAGTATCCATTTCTCCATTTTTCCATCTTTGGCCATCTTGGCTTCGGGGTTGAGTCGCATGGCTACGTCCATAAACTCCTTGTCGAGGAAAGGTACCCGACCCTCAACGCCCCAGGCCGAAAGCGACTTATTGGCCCGCAGGCAGTCGTAGAGATAGAGTTTGGAGATTTTACGCACGCACTCTTCGTGGAAAGCCCGGGCATTGGGGGCTTTGTGGAAATAGAGATACCCGCCGAAAATCTCGTCGGCACCTTCGCCCGAAAGCACCATCTTGATACCCATCGACTTGATGACCCGTGCCAGCAGGTACATAGGCGTAGAGGCCCGCACGGTGGTTACGTCGTAGGTCTCGATGTAGTAAATCACATCGCGCAGGGCATCGAGGCCCTCTTGTATGGTGTAGTTTATCTCGTGATGTACGGTACCGATGTAGTCGGCTACCTTGCGGGCTGCTTCCAGGTCGGGAGCGCCTTTCAGGCCTACGGCAAATGAGTGCAACTGGGGCCACCAGGCCTCGCGGGTGTTGTCGGTTTCGACACGACGGGCTGCATATCGCTTGGCCACGGCCGAAACAATCGACGAATCGAGTCCGCCCGAGAGCAGCACACCATAGGGCACATCGCTCATCAACTGACGTTGTACGGCTTGACAAAGGGCTTCGCGCAGTTCGGCGATGTCGGCCCCGTTGTCTTTTACATTGTCGTATTGCTCCCAATCGCGTTTGTACCAGCGTTCCATACGGCCGGAGCGACTGTCGTAGTAATGGCCGGGAAGGAAAGGTTTGTACTCGGAACAAAAACCTTCGAGTGCTTTCAACTCCGAAGCCACATAGATGCGCCCTTCGTCGTCGCTTCCCATATAGAGAGGTATGACGCCGATGGAATCGCGAGCGATGAGGAAACGGTCGTTCTCCTCGTCGTAGAGGGCGAAGGCAAAGATACCATTAAGGTCTTCGAGAAAATCGATACCTTTCTTCTGATACAGAGCCAAGATGACTTCGCAATCGGATCCTGTCTGGAACGGATAGTCCTTGCAGATGCCGTTGCGAATGGCACGGTGATTATAAATCTCACCGTTGACCGAGAGAATGAGTTTGCCGTCGGGGCTCTTCAAGGGCTGACCTCCCGAAGCGGGGTCGACAATCGAGAGACGTTCATGGGCCAGAATGGCCGTTTTACCCACATAGATACCCGACCAGTCGGGACCGCGATGGCGAATGCGCCGCGACATGGTAAGCGCCTGAGTGCGCAACGACTCAGGGTTTGTCTTAATATTGAATATTCCTACTATTCCACACATGATTTTACTTATTTTTTATCCGACAAATAACGATCGATGGCAGCAGCTGCCTTACGACCCGAGGCAATGGCTCTCACTACCAGGCCGGCACCGTAAGAGGCGTCGCCTGCGGCAAAGACCTTGTCGACCGAACTCTTGTTCTCGGCATCGACAGCAATATTCTTGCGGGCATCGAGCGCTACGCCAAGATGTTCTATCAACCCTTCATACACAGGGCGCACAAAGCCCATAGCCAGGAATACCAAGTCGATATTCAATATTTCGGTATCGGCAGCCCGTTGCATGGTCATGCGGCCATCTTCACCCTTGGTCCAGGTAACGGGAGCAACCTCTACCTGTTTCAAGATGCCGTTCTCTCCAATGAAGCGAACAGTATTGAGGCTCCACCGACGCTCGCACCCTTCCTGATGAGAAGAGGAGGTTTTAAGTATCTGTGGATAATTAGGCCAGGGTGTGGCGGGGTTCTTGCCGACAGGCGGCTTGGGCATGATTTCGATTTGCAGAACACTCTCTGCCCCCTGACGTATAGCCGTTCCCACACAATCGGAACCTGTATCGCCACCACCGATGACGAGGACACGTTTTCCCTTGGCCGAAATGAGCTCCTCGGGTGCAATCTTTTCGCCGGCGATGATACGATTCTGCTGTTTCAGCAATTCGAGGGCGAAATAAACGCCTTTCAGGTCTCTACCCTCAACCGACAGATTTCGGGGTTCACCCGAACCGATGGCTACACACACGGCATCGTAGTCGGCCAACAGAGTGGCCAGTTGTTTCTTGTCTTTGCCCACCGGGGTATTGCAGATGAAGGAGATTCCCTCCTTTTCGAGCAACGCCAAACGACGGTCGATGATATTCTTGTTCAGTTTGAAGTCGGGTATGCCCAGACGCAACAGACCGCCGATACGCTCATCTTTTTCATAGACATCGACCGTGTGGCCTTTGCGGTTGAGCTGGTTGGCACAGGCCAGACCGGCAGGACCCGACCCGATGACGGCCACCCGTTTGCCGGTACGGGTACGCGGTGGACAGGCCTCGACATAGCCTTCGGAAAAGGCCTTCTCGATAATGGCAGCCTCGTTGTTGCGTATGGTAACCGGTGCATCGGCCGACAACATGAGTACACACCCTTTCTCACACAGAGCCGGACATACTCTCCCCGTAAACTCGGGAAAGTCGTCGGTCTCCTGCAACAGGCGGTAGGCTTCGCGCCAGTTGCCTTTGTAGACCTGATCCTGCCACTCGGGCTGGCGGTTTCCCAGCGGACAGTTCCAATGGCAGAATGGAACGCCGCAGTCCATGCACCGAGAGGCTTGCTGGTGGCACTCCTCATCGTTGAAGGTGAGTTCGACCTCGGCAAAATCATATTTTCTTTGCTGGACGGGCCTGTATCCCGCCTCTTTTCTATTTATGCTAAGAAATGCTTTCGGATTTCCCATGATTCTTACTTTTTTACTGGTTGCACTGAGTTAATAGTCCCGTTCGACATTGGCAATTTTCTGTTGCAGCAATTTCATCTTCTCTTCGTTCATCACCTTCTTGTACTCGATAGGCATGACTTTGATAAACTGTTGCACATACTCTTCCCAGTTTTCGAGCATACGCAAAGCGAGCGGGCTCTCGGTAAATTCATAATGACGGGCAATGAGACGGTGCAACTCCTTGTTGTCGGAGGTATCTTCGATAAGGGAGAGCTCGACCATCTCCATGTTGCAGAAGAAATCGAAATTCTCGTCCTTGTTCCATACATAGGCAATACCACCACTCATACCGGCAGCGAAGTTACGGCCAACGCTGCCCAACACGACGGTGCGTCCGCCGGTCATATACTCACAGCAGTGATCGCCGACGCCTTCTACAACTGCTATCGCACCACTGTTGCGCACGCAGAAGCGCTCGCCCACACGACCGTTGATATAAACCTCACCCGAAGTGGCTCCATAGAGCAGGGTGTTACCGGCAATGATATTCTCCTCGGGAGCGAATGTCGAACCTTTAGGCGGTACGACGATAATCTTTCCACCCGAGAGACCTTTACCCAGATAGTCGTTGGCCTCACCGGCCAGACTGAACGTAACTCCGTGTGCCAGGAAAGCGCCGAAGCTCTGACCGGCCGATCCGGAGAAGTTGCAACGAATCGTATCGTCGGGCAATCCCTCGTTGCCAAATCGCGAAGCTATCTCACCCGAGAGCATGGCTCCTACCGAACGGTCGGTATTACAGATGGGCAGATGCAGCTCGATGGGCATCAGCGATTTGAGAGTAGGCAACGCAGCCTTTATCAGGCGCTGGTCGATGACATCTTCGATATTATGCGACTGCTCTTTTACCTTGCGACACGCATATTTCTCGGCCTCGGCCGGACGATAGAGAATGCGCGACAGGTCGAGTTTGTCAATGGTATGGTCACCTACGGGTGGTTTGGGAACGAGCAGGTCGGAACGGCCGATAATATCGTCCATGCGGGTAAAGCCCATCTCGGCCAACCACTCCCGTACCTCCTGTGCCAGGAAAGTAAAGAAATTGATAAGGTATTCCGAACGGCCGATAAAGCGGCGACGCAACTCTTCGTTCTGCGTAGCCACACCCATCGGACAGGTATTCAGGTGGCATTTGCGCATCATGACACAACCCAAAACTATGAGCGCGCTGGTGGCAAAGCCGAACTCTTCGGCTCCCAGCAAGGCTTGTATGATGACATCGCGTCCGGTCTTCAACTGACCATCGACCTGCAACGTAACCTGTCCACGCAGATTGTTGAGGACAAGGGTCTGCTGCGTCTCCGAGAGACCTATCTCCGACGGAAGTCCGGCGTGCTTGATAGAGCTGGCAGGGCTGGCACCCGTACCACCTTCACAACCACTGATGACAATCATGTCGGCCTTAGCCTTGGCCACACCGGCGGCAATGGTTCCCACACCACTCTCAGATACAAGTTTCACACTGATGCGGGCCCGCGGGTTGACGTTTTTGAGGTCGAAGATGAGTTGTGCCAGGTCTTCAATGGAGTAAATATCGTGATGTGGAGGCGGCGAAATAAGTGAGATGCCGGGTATCGAGTGACGGGTGTGGGCAATGACCTCGTTGACCTTAAAACCGGGCAACTGTCCACCCTCACCGGGCTTGGCACCTTGTGCCACCTTAATTTGTATCTCATCGGCATTGACGAGGTATTCGGCCGTAACACCGAAACGTCCGGAGGCCACCTGCTTGATGGCACTGCGTGCCGATGTTCCATCTTCGCGCGGACGGAAACGCTCGGCATCTTCGCCACCTTCGCCGGTATTGCTCTTTCCGCCCAACTTGTTCATGGCAATGGCCATCGCCTCGTGAGCCTCTTTACTGATGGAGCCGAACGACATGGCACCGGTGACAAAGCGGCGGGTAATGGCCTCGACCGGCTCTACCAGTGAAATGTCGATGGGATTGCGCTTGAAATCGAGACGGTCGCGCAAGAACACGGGTTGAGACTTGCCGTCGACCATGGCCGTGAACTCCTTGAATTTTTTGTAGCTGCCCAAGCGAGTAGCCAGTTGCAGCGTCGAAATGGTCTCGGGATTCCAGGCGTGGAACTCTCCGTTCTTGCGATAACTGTATATGCCGTTATGTTCGAGATACTGTTCGCGGTCGACATACGCGTCGGTGTGGAACTTGACAATATCGCGGTATATCTCTTCGAGCGTTACCCCTCCTATCTTGGAGGTAGTGCCGCAGAAATAACGATCGATAAGCTCCTGCGAGATGCCTACAGCCTCAAACAACTGAGCACCACGGTAGCTGCCCATGGTCGATATACCCATCTTGGAGATGACTTTGAGCAAGCCTTTGTTCACAGCCTTCAAATAATTCTTCTCGGCCGTGTGGTAATCGAGCTGTATCTCTTTGTCTTTGACCAAACGGTCAATGACGGCAAAAGCCATATAAGGATTGACGGCGCTGGCTCCATAACCGAGCAAGAGGGCAAAGTGCATGACCTCGCGGGCCTCTCCGGTTTCGACGACAATAGCCGTCTGCACACGCAGCCGTTTCGATATCAGGTGGTTGTGTACTGCCGACACGGCCAGCAACGAAGGTATGGGCACCTGTGTCTCGTCGGCACTACGGTCGGAGAGTATGATGTAGTTGAAATCTTCTTTCACGGCTTTCTCGGCCTCGGCACAAAGACGCTCTATGCCCTTTTCAAGGCCGGCGGCTCCGGTGGCAATGTCGAACGTCATGGGAAGGGTTATTGTGCGGAAACCTTTGTAGCGCAGGTTACGCAGAATATCGACATCGGTGTTGGTGATAACGGGCGACTTGATGTTGACCATCTTGCACAACTCGGGCGACTGTACCAGCAGGTTCTTGTTGATGACTCCGATGTAGCTGCTCAGCGACATGACCAACTCTTCACGTATGGGGTCGATAGGCGGGTTGGTTACCTGGGCAAACTGCTGACGGAAATAGTTGAACAGCAGCTGTGGCTTCTGAGAGAAGAGGGCCAGCGGCGTGTCATTACCCATCGAGGCGATGGGTTCCTTGCTGTCGGTGGCCATGGGCACGATAATGCGCTCGACATCTTCTTTATGAAAACCGAAGGTGTGCAGACTGGCGGGATAGTCGGGTACGTCGTGCCGCACGGTACGGCCCGAACTGATGGTGTCGAGTTTCACCCGGTTCTTGGAGAGCCACTCGCGATAGGGATAGGCTCCGGCCAACTGTTCTTTCAGCTCTTGGTCGTGATATACAGCCCCTTTTTCGGTGTCGACAAGCAACAGTTTTCCGGGTTGCAAACGCCCTTTCTCCTTAATATCGGCTGCATCAAAAGCCAATACTCCGGCTTCGGAGGCAATAACCATCATGTCATTCTGCGTAATGAGATAACGAGCCGGGCGTAACCCGTTGCGGTCGAGCATACCACCGGCATATCGTCCATCGGAGAAAAGCAATGTGGCAGGACCGTCCCACGGTTCCATGAGGATACTATGATATTCGTAGAAAGCTTTGAGATCTTCGGAAATGGGGTTTTTCTCATTGAAACTCTCAGGAATCATCATCGAGAGAGCGTGAGGCAGACTCATACCCGACATCATGAAAAATTCGAGTACATTGTCGAGCGAAGCACTATCGCTCATATCGGGCAGTACAATGGGTTTGAGCACCTCGAGATCGCCACCGAGCAACTCGGGCGAGAGTACACTCTCGCGGGCCTCCATCCACTTGCGGTTGCCACGAATGGTGTTTATCTCACCATTGTGTCCCAACAGGCGGAATGGCTGTGCCAAACTCCATGTGGGGAACGTATTGGTACTGAACCGGGCATGAACCAATGCCATACCACTGGTAAAGTAGGGATTGATTAAATCGAGATAATAGTACCGCAATTGCAGGGAGGTGAGCATACCCTTGTAAACAATATTGCGGTTGGAAAGGGAGACTATATAGAAATCTTTTTTGTATTCGATATCAGATTTCAAAACTCGGGCTTCAATCTTTTTACGCAGAACGTAAAGCTGGCGACCCAACTCCACCTCATCGATTTCACGGGGAGAGGTGACGAATATTTGCTTGATGGCCGGTTCTGTTGCGGACGAACCTTCTCCGAGAATGTCACTGTTGACAGGGACATCACGAGTCGCCAGAAGTTGCAATCCCGAGTTGAATATTTCACTTTCGAGCAGGTCGAGAAGAGCAGCCTGCGCGTTTTCATCTTTGGGCAAAAAAACGAGACCCGTTCCATAACGGCCTTTTTCGGGAACAGGAATACCTTGCAGAAGAATAAACTCGTGAGGTATCTGCACCATAATACCGGCACCGTCGCCGGTATTGGGATCGGCCCCCTCGGCTCCACGGTGGTTCATGTGCTCGAGCACTTGCAAAGCATTTTCCACGACCTGATGCGATTTGCCCCCGTGGATATTTACCAACAAACCTACGCCACAGGCATCGTGTTCGTAGGCCGGACTATACAATCCTTGTTCTTCGGGTTTTCTACTGTGTTGCATAGCTTAAAAAGTATGTATTATTTTAAGAAACCTGCCGGGCCGACCGGACAAATGCCCTCAAATCCGGTCGGCCGGTACAGGTCTGTTACACTCATTGATGAGTGTGGGAAAAAGTATTCATTAGCGGATAAATAACAGTTCGCGATATTTGGGCAGAGGCCACATCTCGTTATCTACAATAAGTTCGAGCTTATCGATGTGGTAACGGATTTCGTCCATCAAGGGTACCACGGTATCGTGATAAGCGATGGCTTTCTCGCGTTCGTCGGTAATTTTATTGGCCACCTTGCGCGCATCAACCATGGCATCGACCTTGGTAATCACCTCGGTAATATGCTTCGAAACCTTGCGCACAACCTCTACATCCTGGGCTGCAAGAGCTTTCGCCTCATCGGCCGAGAAGAGAGCGTTGAACTTGGCAATGTTTTCAAGCAGTATCGACTGGTAACGCGAAGCTACCGGCACAATATGATTCATAGCCAGGTCGCCGAGTACACGAGCCTCAATCTGTATCTTCTTGGTGTATGTTTCCCATTTTACTTCGCAACGTGAATGCAACTCTACCTCGCTCATTACTTTGGTATCGGTAAATATCTTCACGTTCTGCGGACGCAGATAGGCATCGAAGTTGAGAGGCACACTCGTCTCACAATCGAGGCCACGACGGGCAGCTTCGGCTTTCCATTCGTCGCTGTAACCGTTGCCATCAAAGCGAATGGCCTTGCACTCCTTGATGAGCGAGCGGATAACGGTGAAGATGGCTTTCTCTTTCTGTGTGCCGGAAGCAATAAGTTTCGATACTTCGGCATAGAAATCGTTGAGTTGAGCAGCCACGGCGGTGTTGAGCACAATCATGGCGGCACCACAGTTGGCCGATGAACCTACGGCACGGAACTCGAAGCGGTTGCCGGTAAAGGCGAAGGGAGAGGTACGGTTGCGGTCGGTATTGTCGAGGAAAATCTCGGGAATGTGAGCCACACCGATTTTCAGGCCGGCCTTGGGATCCATGGTGATGGCCTCGTCGGTCGTAGCGGCTTCGAGCTTATCGAGAACCTCTGTAATCTGTTTGCCGAGGAACACCGAAACAATGGCAGGGGGTGCCTCATTGGCGCCCAGACGGTGAGCATTGGTAGCCGAGCAGATAGAGGCTTTGAGCAAGTCGTTGTGTTTGTAAACAGCCATCAACACATTCACCAGGAAGGTGACAAACTGCAAGTTTTCCATACCGGTCTTACCGGGAGCCAATAGATTGACACCCGTATTGGTACCCATAGACCAGTTGTTGTGTTTGCCCGAACCGTTGATACCTTTGAAAGGTTTCTCGTGCAACAGCACACGGAAGTTGTGACGACGGGCCACTTTTTTCATCATCGACATGAGCAGGAGGTTGTGGTCATTGGCCAGGTTGGTCTCCTCAAAAATAGGAGCTACTTCAAACTGGTTGGGAGCAACCTCGTTGTGACGGGTCTTAACAGGAATGCCCAGTTTCAGGCACTCGCGTTCGAGGTCGGACATGAAAGAGATGACACGTGTAGGAATCGAACCGAAGTAATGGTCTTCGAGCTGCTGGTTCTTGGCACTGTCGTGACCCATAAGGGTACGGCCGGTCAATACCAGGTCGGGACGTGCGGCATAAAGAGCCTCATCGACAAGGAAGTATTCCTGTTCCCAGCCCAGATAAGAAAAGACTTTGGTTACATTCTCATCGAAGAAGTGGCATACTTTCACAGCGGCTTCGTTCAATGCCGATATGGCTTTGAGCAAAGGAGTTTTGTAGTCGAGAGCCTCTCCGGTGTAAGAGATAAATACGGTAGGAATACACAAGGTATCGCCTACAACAAAAGCGGGAGACGAGGGATCCCAGGCCGAATAACCACGAGCCTCAAACGTGTTGCGGATGCCTCCGCTGGGGAAACTCGATGCATCGGGTTCCTGCTGAATCAGAATTTTCCCGGAAAACTCTTCGATGACGGCCCCTTTGTCAAATTCGATAAAAGCATCGTGTTTCTCGGCCGTACCGCCGGTAAGAGGTTGGAACCAGTGGGTATAGTGGGTAGCACCCTGCTCCATGGCCCACTGTTTCATGCCGGTGGCCACACCGTCGGCATACTCACGGCTCAGAGGCGTTCCGTTGTCGATGGCATCGATGATGGCATTGTAGGTTCTCTTGGAGAGGTATTTGGCCATGGCTGCACGGCCAAACACATGTTCACCGAAAAATTCCGACGGGCGTTTGTCTTCCGCATCAAGAACAACAGCTTTTCGTTTAAAAGCTTCATCAAGGACTTGAAATCTTAATGTACTCATTTTTACTATATTGTTTAGAGATAAGTTTGTTTTTGTAATACGATGGCAGGAGCGAGATTTCCCGCAGGAGCCTCCCTCCTGCCGACGAGATATATGAGATTAGTTGTAGGCCGACTCTCCGTGTTCGTAAATGTCGAGACCCTCGTCTTCGACCCGTCTGTCGGCTCGGATACCAACCGTCTTGTCGACTATCTTATACAAGATGAAGGTTACCACGGCACTGAACACCATCGACACCACTGTGGCAAAAACTTGTACCCACAACTGATGCCAGTCTCCATATAATGCACCTTGTACTCCGTCTTCACCGGTAACATAACGTGTCGCAAAAACACCGGTAAGAATCGACCCTACAATACCTCCGACACCATGTACGCCAAAAGCATCGAGAGCGTCATCGTATTTGAATTTCGGTTTTACCACGGCTACCATAAAGAAGCAGACAATGGGTGTAATGAGACCGATAAAGAAGGCACCCAGCAAATCGACCGTGCCGGCAG
>CAJLYN010000020.1 GCA_905210875.1 uncultured Bacteroides sp.
GGTTTGGCGTCGACGATGCCAATACATCGGTATATGTGCCAATTTATACCGGTGCCTTGACCGAAGTACCCCTCTGCTTCCGCGAAGGTAACGGCTCTCTTTATAAAGTGTCGTGGACATCGGCTTTCTGGATTTATAATTGGGTGGCCAATATGGCTTATGCCCGTTACAATCAGATGATACAAGATATCCGTCCGTTACAACAACAGATTGAGACGACCTTCAATGAACAACAGCCAAAACTTGAAGCCGATGTTCTGAAGATTTTTTATGACCAGCCCGAAAAGGCATTGGCTACACTCGATACATACAGTCGTCAGGCTGCCGACTCGTCGACAGTGCGGTGGCGTGAGTTGGGAGAGTATTTGATGGTCAAATATCTGGATGGAAATCGCAAACGAGAAAAAGACGGAGAGTTCCTCTATAATGCTTACGGCATACCCGAGTATCCTGAGTTTCCCGGTTATTCCGACGAATTCTACCGGGCAATTGTCGAAGATGCCGGTGATCGTCTTAAAGTCACATTTTAGACGACAAAGTCAAGAAAACCTTTGGCAGATTCAAAGAATTTTCACTATCTTTGGGTAAGATAGGATGCAACTTGGCATTGTCAATGGGTGAAAACTTGATTTCTCGGTTGTTCATGATTTGACGATACAGTTGCATCGGCATAAGAGACATTCATTTTAAAAATCATATTATGGAAAACGACGCATTACTCAAAGAGGTAACCGCAAGGGCCCAACAGTGGCTGGGCGAAGGTTACGATGCAGAAACGCGTGCCGAAGTGCAGCGTCTGCTCGACAAAGAAGACAAGACCGACCTTATAGAGGCATTCTATAAAGATTTGGAGTTTGGTACCGGCGGTCTGCGCGGTATTATGGGCGTGGGCACTAATCGTATGAACATCTATACCGTAGGTGCTGCTACACAGGGATTGGCCAATTATTTGAAAAAAGAATTTGCCACTCTGCCCCAAATAAAGGTGGTTATAGGCCATGACTGCCGTAACAACAGCCGTAAGTTTGCCAAAATATCGGCCGACATTTTCTCTGCCAACGGTATCAAGGTCTATCTTTTTGAATCGTTGCGTCCTACCCCCGAAATGTCATATGCCATTCGCGAGTTGGGTTGCCAGAGCGGTATCATACTCACAGCCTCGCACAATCCCAAAGAATATAACGGATACAAGGCCTATTGGGACGATGGTGCCCAGATGGTATCACCACACGATAAGAACACCATATCCGAAGTAAATAAAGTACGTTCAGTATCGGATATTAAATTCAGAAGG
This sequence comes from uncultured Bacteroides sp., assembly GCA_905210875.1. Lineage (GTDB taxonomy): Bacteria > Bacteroidota > Bacteroidia > Bacteroidales > UBA11471 > Caccoplasma. The sequence continues at coordinate 1,295 of CAJLYN010000020.1, forward strand.
AATCCAGAGCTGATAGAAATCATCGGCAAGGAAATCGATGAGAAATACATTGCCCGCATCAAGGCTCTCTCGCTCAATCCCGAAGCCATTGCCCGTCAACACGATTTGAAAATCGTTTACACGCCGATTCATGGTACCGGTATAATGCTTATACCTAAAACTTTGGCTGCCTACGGATTCACTCAAGTGATACATGTTCCCGAGCAAGATGTCATCAGTGGTGACTTCCCCACCGTGAAATCGCCCAACCCCGAAGAGCCGGCCGCTCTCGACTTGGCTATACGTAAGGCCAAGGAGGTTGATGCTGATATCGTGCTGGCCTCTGATCCAGATGCCGACCGCATGGGTATTGCTATCAAGAACGACAAGGGCGAATGGATACTTGTAAACGGTAATCAAAATGCGCTGCTTTTCACCAATTATCTGATATCACAATATAAAGCTACCGGCCGTATCGAAGAGGGGGCTTACATGGTTAAGACCATTGTTACCACCGAATTAATGAAGAAAATTGCCGATCGCAACGGTATCGAGTGCTTCGACGTCTACACCGGTTTCAAGTGGATAGCCGCTGTTATGCGGGAGCTTGAAGGCAAACGTCAGTATATAGGGGGCGGCGAGGAGAGCTATGGTTTCCTTGTTGAAGATTTTGTTCGGGACAAAGATGCTGTGTCGGCTTGTGCCATGATGGCCGAGATTGCTGCCTGGGCAAAAGATAACGGCAAGACGATGTATGAACTCTTGCAGGATATCTACGTAGAGTATGGCTTCTCCAAGGAAAAAGGTATCTCTGTTGTGCGAAAAGGTAAATCCGGTGCCGAAGAAATAGAGGCCATGATGAAGAATTATCGCGAGCACCCCATTACCGAGATAGCAGGTTCGAAGGTCGTTTTGACCAAAGATTATGCCACCTTGGTTGCTCAGGATATTGTCGCAGGAGAGAAATTTACTCTTAATATGCCTACGACCTCGAATGTCCTGCAATACTTTACCGAAGACGGAACCAAGGTGTCGATACGTCCCTCAGGAACAGAACCCAAAATTAAGTTCTATATCGAGGTAAGCGGAGAACTGCCGTCGCGTGCCGATTACGATAAGGTTGTAGCCGCCGCCGAAGAAAAAATCAAGGCTGTTGCCGCTTCGCTCGGAGTATAACTGTCCTTGAATATCCACTAGCGTGAGGCCCGAAGATAACTCTTCGGGCCTCACGCTATGTTTATTTCTAAAAGAGCCAATCTTAGTTGACAAATTATTTTATAAATTCAATAACTGTTCCATGTGCGGTGATTGTGCGTTTCACAAAGAGAGGTGTAATTATCTTTACGCTTTCGTGTACCGATACATTTATGACGGCTTTTGAGCCAGTCATAAGTTCCGGATTATTTTGGCGAGCTTCTTTCATCATTTGGTCGACGGCATTGTTGCGGAGAGATGTATAAAAATACCTCTACTCGCAGCGGGTAGAGGTATTGAGAGGGAAAGTGGAATAAAATCTGTTATTCAACAGCAGCCTGCGCCGCAGCTACGCGGGCGATGGGTACACGGTAGGGACTGCAACTTACATAGTTCATGCCGAGTGAAGCGCAGAATTTTACCGATGAAGGTTCGCCTCCGTGTTCGCCGCAGATACCCACTTTCAAGCCAGGCTTGGTGGAGCGACCTTTTTCAACGCCCATACGTACGAGTTGGCCTACACCTTTCTGGTCGAGCACTTCGAACGGGTCGGTTTTGAGAATGCCTTTTTCCTTGTAGATTTTAAGGAATTTCCCGGCATCGTCGCGAGAGTAACCGAATGTCATTTGGGTAAGGTCGTTGGTTCCGAACGAGAAGAAGTCGGCCACCTCGGCAATCTGGTCGGCTGTAAGTGCAGCTCGTGGTACTTCAATCATTGTACCTACTTTGTAGGCTATGCTGTCGCCGCGTTCGGCAAAGACCTGTGCGGCAGTGCGGTGTATCACTTCGGCTTGGAGTTTCAGCTCTTCGACCACACCTACGAGAGGAACCATGATTTCGGGGAATACCTTGATGCCGTGAGATTTCACATTGAGGGCAGCCTCGATGATGGCGCGAGCCTGCATTTCGGTAATTTCGGGGTAGGTGCAGCCCAGACGGCAGCCGCGGTGTCCCAGCATGGGGTTGAATTCTGCCAGCGAGTCGCAGGCCAGTTTTACCTCTTCGATGGTGAGGCCCATCTCTTCGGCCAACTCTTTCTGGGTGGCCAGCTGGTGCGGAACAAATTCGTGCAAGGGGGGATCGAGCAGACGAATGGTTACGCCAAAGCCGTCCATAGCTTCAAAGATGCCTTCGAAGTCGCTGCGTTGCATGGGAAGGAGCTTGTCGAGGGCATGGCGACGTCCATCTTCGTCTTTGGAGAGAATCATCTCGCGCATGGCTTTGATACGGTTGCCTTCAAAGAACATGTGTTCGGTACGGCACAGACCGATACCTTTGGCTCCGAATTTGCGGGCCACAGCTGCATCTTTAGGGGTATCGGCATTGGTGCGTACATCGACTTTGGTGTATTTTTCGGCCAGGTTCATGATGGCGGCGAAATCTCCGCTCATGTCAGCCTCTACGGTGGGTACTTGTCCGTCGTATACCTCTCCGGTCGAACCGTTCAGCGAAATCCAGTCGCCCTCCTTGTAGGTCTTCCCGGCCATTTCGAGGGTGCGGGCCTTGTAGTCGACTTTTATCTCTCCGGCACCCGACACACAGCATTTGCCCATACCGCGGGCCACTACGGCTGCGTGTGAGGTCATACCGCCGCGGGCGGTGAGAATACCTTGTGCTACGCTCATGCCTCGCAGGTCTTCGGGCGAGGTCTCGATGCGTACCATGACCACTTTTTTACGTTTCTCGGCCCAGGCTTCGGCGTCGTCGGCAAAGAACACGATTTGACCGGCGGCTGCGCCCGGTGAGGCGGGAAGGCCTTTGGCCATGACGCGGGCACGTTTTACGGCGTCTTTGTCGAAAACCGGGTGGAGCAGTTCGTCGAGTTTCTGAGGCTCCATGCGTTTCAGTGCGGTTTTTTCGTCGATGATTCCGGCACGCAGCATATCCATGGCGATTTTCACCATGGCGGCACCGGTGCGTTTACCGTTGCGGGTCTGCAAGAGCCACAATTTCCCGTCCTGAATGGTAAATTCGAGGTCTTGCATATCTTTGAAGTAGTCTTCAAGTTTCTGTTGCGTCTCGATGAGGTCTTTGGCACACTCGGGCATCGACTCTTCGAGCGATGGATATTGAGCAGCACGGGTGGCCTCGTTTATGCCTTGGAGTTTTGCCCAGCGACGAGAACCTTCGAGGGTGATTTGTTGCGGGGTGCGTACACCGGCCACAACATCTTCGCCCTGTGCGTTGATAAGGTATTCGCCGTTGAAAATGTCTTCGCCCGTGGCGGCATCGCGTGTGAATGCCACACCGGTAGCCGAAGTGTCGCCCATGTTACCGAATACCATGGCCTGTACGTTTACGGCTGTTCCCCACTCTTCGGGAATCTGGTTCATGCGGCGGTAGAGTATGGCGCGTTCGTTCATCCAACTGTCGAATACGGCGCAAATAGCACCCCACAGTTGTTCCCAAGGTGAGGTGGGGAAGTCTTTCCCGGTGCGGTTCTTCACTGCTGCTTTAAAACGGACAACCAGTTCTTTGAGGTCGTCGACCGTAAGTTCCGTGTCGTTTTTGATGTTTTTGGCGTTTTTTACCTCTTCCATCACCTCTTCAAACGGGTCGATGTCGTCTTTGTTTTGCGGTTTCATGCCCAGTACTACATCGCCGTACATCTGTACAAAGCGGCGGTACGAGTCCCATGCAAAGCGGGGATTCCCCGATTTCTTGGCAATACCTTCTACGGCTTCGTCGTTCATACCCAGATTGAGTACGGTGTCCATCATGCCGGGCATCGATACACGTGCACCCGAACGTACCGAAACGAGTAAGGGATTTTCGGCGTCACCAAATTTCTTTCCCATGAGTTTCTCAACGTGTGAAATGGCTTTTTCTACATCGTCTTTCAACATTTTTACAACGGCATCTTTTCCGTTCTGGTTGTATGCGGTGCAGATTTCGGTCGTGATGGTAAATCCGGGAGGAACAGGTACACCGATGAGGTTCATTTCGGCGAGATTGGCTCCTTTCCCACCCAAGAGGTCTTTCATGTCGGCGCGGCCTTCTGCTTGTCCGTTACCGAAAGTATAAACTTGTTTCATATAAAAATAAGATTGTTATAAGGTTTTGTCTTTACAAAATACAAATAGACTGATAAAAATGTTTTTCTTGGTGTTTACAAAAATAAAATGAATGATAGATATATACAAAAGTTTCCCTACCATATTTCCCGGCATATTGTTTTTTTGTCAATAGGTGGGGTAATTAAAAGAATAATCGCTACCTTTGACCGAATTTGTATTTATTCAAAAACTGTTTGTTTTGGCTCGTAAAAAGAAAGAACTTCCTGTCTTGGAGCAGGTGGAGATAACCGATATTGCCGCAGAAGGAAAGTCGGTGGCGCGGGTAAACGACCTGGTCGTTTTTGTTCCCTACGGAGCGCCGGGCGACATTGTCGATGTACAGATATACCGCAAGAAACATAAATATGCCGAAGGTCGCATCGTGCGTATGCACAAGGCTTCGCCCATGCGTGTGACGCCGTTTTGCGAACATTTCGGCGTATGTGGTGGCTGCAAGTTTCAGCACATTCCCTATGACCGTCAGTTGCAGTTCAAGCAGAAACAGGTATTCGACAATCTGACCCGCATCGGAAAAATACCCTTGCCCGAGTTCGATCCCATCAAAGGGTCGGTCCGCACCGAGTTCTATCGTAACAAGCTCGAATTTACCTTCTCCAACAAATCTTGGCTTACGCCTGAGCAGTTGGCTTCGGCCGAGGAATATACCGACCGCAATGCCTTGGGATTCCACATTCCCGGTATGTTCGATAAGGTGCTTGACATCAAGAAGTGCTGGCTGCAAGACGATATCTCCAATCGCATACGGTTGGCCATCAAACAGTTTGCTATTGATAACGACTATCCGTTCTTCGATTTGCGCGAGCAGACCGGTCTCATGCGCAATATCATTGTGCGCACGGCTTCGACGGGCGAAATCATGCTCATTGTGGTCTTTTACGAAGACGATGCTCCCCGCATCGAAGCCCTGATGAGTTTTATTGCCCGGGAATTTCCTCAGATAACCTCGCTTCTTTATATCATCAACTCCAAGGCCAACGATACGATTACCGACCGCGAAGTGCATACCTTCCTTGGACGTGACTACATTCTCGAAGAGATGGACGGTCTGCGCTTCAAGATAGGGCCCAAGTCGTTTTATCAGACCAACTCGGCCCAGGCCTATGAATTGTACAAGGTGGCTGCCGATTTTGCTGCCCTCACCGGCAACGAGCTGGTCTATGACCTCTACACCGGTACCGGTACGATAGCCAACTTCATAGCACGCAAGGTGCGTAAGGTTATAGGTATAGAGTATGTACCCGAGGCTATCGAAGATGCCAAGGCCAATGCGGCTTTTAATGGTCTCGATAATACCCTTTTCTATGCCGGCGACATGAAAGACATACTCACGACCGACTTCATCGAGGAGCATGGACGTCCCGATGTCATCATTACCGACCCGCCCCGTGCCGGTATGCACGACGATGTGGTGAAGACCATTCTTTTTGCTTCGCCGCGTCGCATTGTATATGTGAGTTGCAATCCGGCGACACAGGCGCGCGACCTCGCCCTGCTCGATGTTGACTACCGGGTGGCACGGGTACAGCCCGTAGATATGTTCCCGCACACGCAACACGTTGAGAACGTAGTGCTGTTGGAGAAAAAAGAGAAATAACAAGGAGAGAGGCTTTCACAAAACAGCCTCTCTCTTTCATGTTTGGAAAAATCAAAAACAAGATAGAAATGACAGAATTAATCAGAAAAAAACTCAACGACAGTCCCGTGGCACGCTGGACGGCCATGTTTATCGTGTCGTTCACGATGATGTGTGGCTATTTTATTACCGATGTTATGGCATCGCTCGAAGTGATGTGTACCACACCCGTCGCCGAAGGCGGCCTTGGGTGGAGCAGTTCCGAGTATGGATTTTTCTCGGGGGCCTATGGCTACATCAATGTGTTCCTGCTGATGCTCTTCTTTGGCGGTATCATACTCGACCGTTGCGGTATCCGTTTTACCGGTGTGATGAGTTCGTCGCTCATGCTGGGAGGAGCTCTGCTCAAATGGTATGCCCTCTCTACCGATTTTGGTGACGCTACGTTTATGGGTTACCACATGCAGGTCGTGTTGGCCAGCCTTGGATTTGCCATCTTCGGTATGGGTGCCGAGATTACGGGAATCACGGTTTCAAAAGTAATTATCAAATGGTTTACCGGTCATGAGGTTGCCTTGGCCATGGGCTTGCAAGTGGCCATGGCCCGTATCGGTACGGCGGTAGCGCTGGCTTGCAGTCTGCCTATGGCAAGAGCGATGGGCGATATCTCCTATCCGGTGCTTTTCGGTGCTCTGTGTCTCTGCGTAGGCTTGGTGGCCTATCTGGTCTATTGTGTGATGGACAAGAAACTCGACTGCTCGATTGCCGCGGTACAGGAGAAGCCCGAAGAACGTTTCCAGCTTAAAGACCTGAAACTGATATTTACCAACAAAGGTTTCTGGCTCATTACTCTTCTGTGCCTGATGTTCTATGCCGGCGTGTTCCCCTTCTTGAAGTTTGCCACCAAACTCATGATTGCCAAGTATCATGTAGAGCCCCAGATGGCCGGTCTCATACCGGCGATGTTGCCATTTGGTACCATTCTGCTCACACCGGTCTTTGGATCTCTTTACGACCGTATAGGAAAAGGGGCAACACTTATGATTATTGGTTCGGTCATGCTCATGGTGGTGCATCTGCTTTTTGCCTTGCCTATTCTGCCTACCTGGTGGTTTGCTATTGTGATAATGGTAGTGTTGGGTATTGCCTTCTCTTTGGTACCTTCGGCCTTGTGGCCCAGTGTACCCAAGATTATTCCCATGAAGCAGCTTGGCTCGGCCTATGCCACGATTTTTTATATTCAGAATATAGGACTTTCTTTGGTGCCGGTGCTTATCGGGTGGATTATTGACAGATTTTCGACCCATAGCGACAGTATGGGAAATGTTTCTTACGATTATACTATTCCCATGCTCATTTTTGCATTTTTCGGTTTCATCGCCATTTTTATTTCTTTGGTGTTGAAAAAAGAAGATGCGCGTTCGCATTACGGCCTTGAAGAACCGAACATGAAAAAATAAACGCATCTTGTAAAAAATCGATTTTATTGCCGCCTGTATATGTCGATATTTTGTTTATCAGTGGAACAAGATTCTTAAAGTTTGAGGTATGAAATTCTATCTTATGCCTATGATTATCGGGTTACTGGTTATTATCGGTCCCGACATATGGATATACCGAAAGATACGCAAACGCATAGGAAACACCTATTTGCGCTATATCTATTGGTTGCCGGCACTGTTTTTTGTGCTGTTCTTCTGTGGCATGCGACTGTTTTCCAACGATGTCCCCGATTATAAACTCATGTCTCACATAACGTGGATATTGTGGCTGTTTGCATTGATTTATCTGCCCAAATTTTTCTATACTCTGTTCGATTTCATAGGTTGGCTGTTGAAAAGTTTCAGCCGTAAAATATCGCTTTGGCTTTCACGGGTCGGTGCAGGAGTAGCAGTCGTTTTGGCGATTTTGTTGCTGTACGGGGCTCTTGTCGGGCGCACGAGGGTACATGTCAAGCAGGTGGAAATTGCTTATGACGGGCTGCCCCGGCAACTCGACGGCTTCAAAATCGTACAACTCTCCGATATGCATGTTGGGAACTGGGGCGATTATACCCGTGTCATGCGTAAAGCTGCCCGACTTGTCGCAGAATGTAAACCCGACATGGTGGTTTTTACAGGCGATTTTGTCAATAATTTTTCCGATGAGATTACCCCCGAGGTGGTCAATATATTCGCCTCGATAGAGACTCCCCGCTGCGGGAAATATGCCATATTGGGAAATCACGATTACGGCGACTATTTTCGATGGCAAACTCCACAAGAAAAGGCTGAAAATCTGGTACGCACCAAAGAAGGAATACGCCGTTGCGGGTTTGACCTGCTGCTCAACGAGTCGCGCAGGGTGGCAGTAGGAGACACCTCGTTGTTGCTGGTAGGGGTCGAGAATGTGGGTAAACCGCCCTTCCGCCAGTATGGCGACCTGTCGCGTGCACTGGTCGGAGCCGATACGACGCAGTTTACCGTGTTGCTTTCGCACGATGCTTCGCATTGGCGTCAGGAGGTGCTCGATCACCCGTTCATCGCGCTTACCCTGTCGGGACATACTCATGCCGCTCAATGCGGAATCTCCTGCGGCAGGCTGCATTGGTCGCCATCATCGTGGTTGTATGATGAATGGGATGGCCTTTACCGTGAAGGACAACAGGCCTTGTATGTCAATCGAGGACTTGGATATGTCGGAGTACCCATGCGTTTGGGCATGGAGCCTGAGGTTACGTGCATCACGTTGCGTTCCCGTTGAAAGGATACGACAATTACACAGCCGGCCCGTTGTCTTTGATAGCTATACGCCGGTCAGTCGGCCGCTGTATCGTTGTGTTTTGTATCTCTCTCCGCTGCCTTCCGGTCCAGCTCATTGTCGCGTTTACGCATCTCTTCGCGGAACTTTTCTCGCCGTTTCAATACATAGCGCAACAATACGATGACGATGATGTTGGCTGCCAGAATACCGAAGAACTCGGTCGGTTCTCCCTCAAACCGATGCCAGCCAAATATGGCCAGCAACAGTGTATAGACAAGCAGCAGTGCCGATATGAGGTTGTATTTTTTCAGTTTCTTCATGATGCGTTACTTTTGAATAAAACGTTTTTCACTGGTTACTTGTTTGTCGAGTTGGCGGGTAGCTTTGAAACCCTCGGGGAGCGGTTCGCCTCGGAGAGCCTTGTATATGTGCAGGCAGGCCCAGGCATCGGTGGCGGCATAGAGTTGCTGAGCGGGGGTTAACTCGGCCGCTTCCCAGTTTGAGAGCTGCTGGGTTTTGGCAATCTTCTTCTCAAAGAGGAGGGCATAGATTTTTTGCAGACTCATCTCTTCGATGCCGAATGCGGCGGCATACTGTTGCAACTCTATATAGTGGTGGGGGGTCAGCGTAGAGAGACGGCGCAGTCCGGTAAAGTCGTCTTTCAACGATAATCCTATTTTCAAAATATCGGGCGATTCAAGAATCTGTTGTACGGCGTATGTACTTTTCAGTCGGCAGAGTCGAAACAGATAGCAGGTATCCCATGTCGATATCTGTACCAGAGCTACCTGATGAATCACCCCTTTCTTGAACGACGGTTTTGTCTCGGTATCGATGCCTACGACTTTCTCTTTCAAAAGATGCTCGACAGCTGTGAAGGCTTCATTTTCGGTATTGATCGTTATGATCTTTCCCGGAAACTTGATGACCTCCATCGAGGCGATGCTTTCTGCGTTGATTTGTGATGTCATACGGGAGCGGGCGGAATTATAACCAGCGATCGGCATCTTCTTCGTCGTCGAGCCAGGCCGATTGTCTTTTCTGATAAAAGTTTCCCTCTTCCTCATTATGATGGTGGGGGTGATGATGGTCGCATTCGCATTCGTAATCGTCGCCGAGAATGTCGGAGGTGTTGTAGTAGATACGGTGCAGGGCGGCGAGTGCATTCAGAAGTTTGGATCCCCAGTAGCTCGAAAACTCCTCGCGGCATTCAGTCAGTGCTACCCGCATGGTGTCTTCGTTCTCGGTGCGATAGGCGGCGATGCAGTCTTTCACGGCCTGGTAGATGTCGGCCATATCTTCGGCAATGCTGGCACCCAGTGGCAGGTCGCTGTATTTCATGTCGTCGCTTTGCACCACGAGATAGGCGTCGTTCTCTCCGAGCAGCCGTTCGATGTCGCTCCGGAGGTATTCGTATTCTTCTTCGGAAACGAACTGCTCAGGCGATTCGAGAAAATCTTCGTTCTCTTCGTCGATGGGCAGAAGAGTAGCTTTGAGATAAAGCAGCGGCAGCAGTTTGATGGCGGTAGAGACAAACTCTTCCTGGTTAAGGCTCTCTACTCGTTCAAGAAAAGCGCAGAATTCGACACCTACGGTAACAAATTCGACACTGTTTTTGGCGTATATGTATTTGTCCATGTCCGTATTATTGATATAGATGATTTTCAATTATATAGTTATGCACGCGACGCGGAACCAGACGGTCAAACGGTTGTCCCGTTGCGATGCGATGCCGTATGTCGGTCGACGAGATTTCCATCATCGGGGCTTGTGTAAGGTGTACATGCGGCGGGAGAGAGGTCTCGTCGACCGGAAATCCGGGACGGGGATAGATGTATAGCTTGAATTGTCGGATAATCTCTTCGGCCGATTTCCAGCGGTCGAAGATGGTCCAGTTGTCCGAGCCGATGAGTAGACTGAAATCGGTGTCGGGATAGCGGTGTGCAAGCTCCTGCAACGTTGTGATGGTGTAGGAGGGGCGGGGCAGATGCATCTCGATGTCGCAGTATCGAAGGCCTTTCTCGCCTTCGATGGCCAGTTGCACCATGCGGGCGCGTGTGGCGTCGTCGAGTAGGTCGGCCTGTGATTTAAGCGGGTTCTGCGGGGAGACGACAAACCATATCTCGTCGAGCGTTCCCTGTTCGATGAGGGCACGCGCTATGGCCATGTGCCCGTTGTGAATGGGATTGAACGATCCCGAGAAGATTCCCGCTTTGGTGCCCATGTCTTGACCCTTTCCTATTTTTTCAGAAACTCTTGTATCGTTCTCAATGCTTCGTTCTCGGCGGTGTTGAGGTCATCGTTGACGATGATGCGGTCGAACTTCGGAGCAAAACTCATTTCATATTCGGCTTTGTCCAGTCGGTTCTCAATTACCTCGGGCGCATCGGTGGCTCGTCCTACAAGTCGACGGCGCAACTCTTCGAGGCTGGGAGGCTGAATAAATATCGACAGCGCCCGTTCGCCGTAGAAGCGTTTGATGTTGACGCCCCCCACGACATCGACATCGAAAATCACGTTTTTCCCGGCGGTCGTCAGCCGTTCGACTTCGCTTTTGAGTGTGCCGTAGAACTTGTCGGTATAGACCTCCTCGTATTCCAGAAAGTCTCCGGCAGCGATACGGCGGCGGAACTCTTCGGGGGTGAGGAAGTAATATTCCACTCCGTCTTTCTCCTCACCGCGCGGTGCTCTTGATGTGGCCGAGATGGAGAAGGCCAGGTTGAGGTTTTGCGTGAGCAGGAAGCGGATAATGGTCGATTTTCCTGAACCCGACGGGGCTGAAAAAATGATGAGTTTTCCCGTTGGCATGGCTCTTACATTACGTTGAGAATTTGTTCCTTGATTTGTTCCAGCTCGTCTTTCATGCGCACCACGATTTTTTGCAGCTCGGCGTGGTTGGCCTTGGAGCCCATGGTGTTGACTTCACGACCTATTTCCTGGCTGATGAATCCCAGTTTCTTGCCTTGGCCGTAGCGGCCGTTCATGGTTTCGATGAAATATTTCAGGTGGTTGTCGAGACGGTTTTTCTCTTCGTTGATGTCGAGTTTTTCGATATAGAATATCATCTCCTGTTCCATGCGGTTCTTGTCGTAATCGAAGTTCTCGATTTTACTGAGTGCGTCGATGATGCGGGTTTTGATTTTTTCGGTTCGCTCTTTTTCGTAAGGCTCAACTTCGGTAAGGAGACGGGCGATGTTTCCGATTTTTTCGGTGAAGAGTTTTTGGAGCATGAGACCTTCTTGGGCTCTGAATTCGATGAGGTGGTCGATAGCCTCGTTCACGGCCCGTTTTACAGCTTCATTTTCATCGTCGGAGGCTTCGGGCGTTTCGCTTTTCAGGGCGTCGGGAAGTCTCAGGAGGGTAGGCAGCCAGTCGGCTGGTTCGGGTATCTGTAACGATGAGGCAACCGATTTTAGTTGCTCATAGTAATTCTTGATAATGTCGATGTTTATCTGTGCAGAGCTTTCGCCCAAAGATTTGTTTTCGATTTGTATCGAAAAGTCGACTTTCCCGCGTTCAAGGCGTTGCGCTATTTCGCTGCGGATGTCCATCTCCAAAGCTTTATATATTTGTGGAACGCGCATTGACAGGTCGAGTTGCTTGCTGTTGAGCGATTTAATCTCGACGGTGATTTTTCGTTGGGGAAGCTCGACAATGGCTTTGCCGAAGCCGGTCATGGAATATATCATAGTTACGTGATTATTTTTGCAAAATTAATTTTTATCCTTCGGATATACAAGCGGGAAAGGGGGAAAAACCTTTGTTGATTTGCTCATACTTTCTCACTAAGCAAAGGGGCTGTGGCAAATGCACTATTCGCCGCAGCCCCTTTGCAATAGAGGTATTTATTTTAGAAAAAGGATAGCTCTTGCTCTATCCGTGACGGAATTTTACTCTTGAATGGCCGTTTCTCTGTTATGAGATGACATGATATCCCGACCGTATGAGCTCTTCTCTTATGTTGTCGATATGCTCTTGATTACGGGTTTCGAGAACCACTTGCAAATAACAGGCATTGATGTCGGTGGCTTTCCCGGCCCGGTCGTGGTGTACCGATATGACGTTGGCTCCCATGCGGGCGATGATGCTGGTAACGCCGACCAGTTGGCCGGGTCGGTCCATCAGTTCGACGGTGAGGACATAAGAACGTCCCGATTTCAGCAGGCCTCGGTTGATGACGCGTGATAAAATGGTTACGTCGATGTTACCTCCCGAAACCAAGCAGATGGTCTTTTTCCCTTGAATGGGTAGTTTGCCAAACATGGCTGCAGCCACCGATACGGCACCGGCACCTTCGGCTACCAGTTTTTGACGTTCGATAAGCGAAAGTATGGCGGTAGAAATTTCATCGTCGGTCACTGTTACGATGTCGTCGACGTAGTGGCTGCAAATGTCGAACGTGTGGGTGCCCGGCTCTTTCACGGCAATACCGTCGGCTATGGTCTTAACGCTCGGCAACCGTTCGATGTGTTTGTGGCTCAACGATACGACCATGCTCGGTGCGCCGCTGGCCTGTACACCGTATATCTTGACATTCGGACGCAGGCTTTTGATGGCGTAGGCCACTCCCGAAATCAATCCGCCACCGCCTACGGGGACAATGACGGCCTCGACATCGGGCAGCTGGTCGAGTAGTTCGATGCCGATGGTTCCCTGTCCGGCAATGACATTCTCATCGTCGAACGGGTGTACAAACGTGTAGCCCATCTCCTCCTTTAACTGCAAAGCCTTTTGATAGGCATCGTCGTAGACTCCGTCGACAAGGCACACCTCGGCACCGTAATTCTTGGTCGCTTCAACTTTGGAAAGCGGAGCACCGGCCGGGAGGCATATCAACGATTTGATGCCGTTCTTTGTGGCCCCCAGGGCAACACCTTGTGCATGGTTGCCGGCCGAGCAGGCGATGACACCTTTGGCTTTTTCTTCGTCGGAGAGTTGGGAAATTTTGTAATAGGCTCCACGCACTTTAAAAGAGCCTGTAAGTTGTAGATTCTCGGGTTTTAGATATATCGGCGTGCCGGGAACGATTTGAGGAGCGACAATCAAATCGGTACGCCGCAATACCTCTTTCAATACAAAAGAGGCGTGATAAATTTTGTCAAGCGTGAGCATGGTTCAGGTATGTATTTTAGACGATGCAATATTACAAAAAAAGAATCAGAAAATAGTCGGGTGAAAGCCCTCTTCTTGTAAAAATTTTCTATATGTCGAATATGAATAAGAAGTTGTAAAAGCTTGAGGAATCTTTTCTTTCTTGGTATTGTTAAATTATGCTTGGAGTTTTCATGGAAAATCAAAATACTGTACTTTTACAAAAAATCTGATTTATGCAAGAAAGAATGTGGAAAAGCCTTTGTGCGGTTGGTCTTATTGCCGTGCCGCATTTAGAGGCCGAGGCTCAGGCTACGGTCGGGCAAGATGATAAGAATACAAAACCCAATATCATTTTTATTTTGGCCGATGATATGGGATATGGTGACTTGGGTTGTTATGGCAATCGGAACATTGAGACTCCCAACATAGACCGTCTGGCGGCTACCGGAACACGGTTTACGCAATGTTATGCCGGATCGGCGGTAAGCTCTCCCTCGCGTTGTGCGCTGATGACGGGTCGTAATACCGGAAATACCACCATTCGCGATAATTTTGCAAAAGCCGGCGGCATTGAGGGAAAGAAGGGTGAACAAACGATTCGTCGAATGCATTTGTTGCCCAGTGATACGACTATTGCCACGGTCTTGGGAGCCGGAGGGTATCGTACTTGTCTTGTCAACAAGTGGCATCTCGACGGTTTCAATCCCGAAGCAACCCCTTTAAACCGAGGATTCGACGAGTTCTACGGCTGGCTCATCAGTACTCCTTATTCCAACGATCCCTATTATTATCCTTATTGGCGCTTTAATAATTATAAGTTGGAGAATATCGAAGAAAATGCAAACGACCGTCATGTCAAGCATAATACCGATATTTCGACCGACGATGCCATTCGTTTTATTCGTCGCAATCGCGAGAATCCGTTTTTTCTCTATTTGGCCTATGATGCTCCGCATGAGCCCTATAACATCGACGATACTCATTGGTACGACAGCGAAACATGGGAGATGAATACCAAGCGATATGCCTCGCTGGTTACCCACATGGACAAGGCCATCGGCCGTCTGCTTGATGAGCTCGACTCGCTGGGTTTGCGTGAAAATACCCTTATTATTTTTGCCTCTGACAACGGCGCAGCCAAGCAGGCTCCCATACAGACACTGGACTGCAACGGGGTGTTGCGCGGTATGAAAGGTATGCTTTATGAGGGAGGCATTCGTGTACCCTTTATTGTCAATTGGCCGGGACATGTGCCGGTAAGGCAACTCGACAACATCATCTATTTCCCCGATGTGATGCCTACATTGGCTGCTGTGGCAGGTGCTACGGAATATTTGCCGACACGACGCAATGGCATCGACTTGTGGCCGTTGATGCAAGGCGATACACTGGATACCGACGACCGCCTGTTGTACTGGGAGTTTCCCGGCAAGCAACGGGCAGCCCGCCGTGGCGACTGGAAAGTGGTAAGTATAAAAAAGAATGCGCCGCTCGAACTTTATAATATAAAAGAAGATATAACCGAGTCGACCGACTTGGCCGGAAAATATCCAGAAATAGTCGCCGAGTTTGAGCGCCAGATGCAGCAGGCACGTACCCCGTCGCCTTACTGGCCTTTGCCGGGAGAACAGCAGAAATAATGCGGAAATGGCTATATGTGCTCCTTTTGCCCGACCGCTCTATGTCATGCTCAAACCGGCAGGTGCACGATGTAACCTGGCGTGTACATACTGCTATTATACCGAGAAGACATTTCTGTATGGCAACGAGGCCGGGCAGCAACTCTCCGATGAATTGCTCGAACATTTTGTCCGAGAGTATATCGGTTCGCAGACCATGCAGGAGATTCTTTTTACCTGGCACGGCGGTGAACCTCTGCTGCGGCCACTCTCGTTCTATCGCAAAGCCGTGACTTTGCAGCAAAAGTATGCCCACGGGCGATGGGTCGATAATTGTATTCAGACCAATGGTACATTATTGAATGAGGAGTGGTGCCGGTTTTTCAAGGAAAACGGTTGGCTGGTAGGTCTCTCTATCGACGGTCCCCAAATGTTTCATGATGCTTATCGGCGTGACAGAAGGGGGAATCCCACCTACGACTTGGTGATGCGCGGCATTGACTGTCTCAACAAGTACGAGGTGGCATGGAATGCCATGGCGGTAGTCAATCGCTATAACGCTGATTATCCTCGGGAGTTTTACGATTTTTTCAGGCAAATAGATTGTCACTATATTCAATTTTCTCCTGTTGTAGAACGCTTTAAACATTCGCCCGACGGTCGATGGTTGGCTCATGTAGGCGAGGGTAGCCCAGACGATTTGGCTCCTTTCTCGGTAACCCCTCGCCAGTGGGGTGATTTCTTGTGTGCTGTTTTCGACGAGTGGGTAGTCTCCGATGTCGGGTCCCGTTTTGTGCAGATTTTCGATGCTACATTGGCCAATTGGGTGGGTGAGATGCCAGGTGTATGTACATTGTCGCCTTCATGCGGCCATGCCGCTGTCATGGAGTGGAATGGCGATGTCTATGCCTGTGACCATTTTGTTTTTCCTGAGTATAAATTGGGAAACATCAGGACCAATACTTTGGTAGAAATGCTTTACGGTGAACGTCAGCAGCAGTTTGGTCGCAGTAAAACAGCGACTCTGCCGTCGTCTTGTCGGGCCTGCAAATATCTCTTCGCCTGTCACGGAGAGTGTCCCAAAAACCGATTTCTTTCTTCACCTTCGGGCGAGACCGGGTTGAACTATCTCTGTGCCGGTTATTACCGCTATTTCGACCACGTAGCTCCTTATATGGATTATATGCGCGATGAGTTGCAA
>CAJLYN010000021.1 GCA_905210875.1 uncultured Bacteroides sp.
TCAGCGGCGGTAGTCGTTACGATGAAAGCTACATAGTCGCCCAGAACCTGAGCCAAAGATGCACGGTAGTAGGTAGCACTATAAAGGCTGGGATAACCATATTCGATAGCTGTCGCTTCATCATACAAGGTTACTTCACAAGCACCAACACGACCGGGACGCAATTCGCTTTGGAACCAAACCGTAGGGAAATGCCACAAATTTTCTCCGTTTACAATTTCTTCAAAAGAGTTCCAATATACACTTTCATTAAGCCAGCCTGTTTCAAAATCATCTGCCGAAGATTCGTAGTAAGCATCACAAGTTTGATTCAATGAAAATATCATAAAACCCAAATCCACACCTACGGTGTAATCCAAACTGTATTGGTTGAATTCAGTCGGTTCAACAAGCTGGCTGTTGGCGATGTTGGAGAAAATATACTCCACAACCAACGACGTGTAGAGACGTTTCAGGTAGGTCTTGTCCATCGTGTCGAAATCGGCACAGCAGTGCGAGAACATAATATAATTGGGACAGCAGGTACCGCCTTCAAAAGCGTAGTGGATATCTTTTGCATGATTCACTAAACCCAAATTACGGTTGTTGTAGTAAGGATTATATTGTACTTCACTGGCGAAATAAATGGTACGAGGCATGTATTTCGAGATGAACTCTTCACCGAATACGGGGAATACTTCTGCATCGAGGAAACCCAGCACTTTGTCTACATATTCATTATCGGCAGCAACAAAATATTGTCCAATAAAATCGGGTATCGAGTCACCGTTTTCGTCTACACGACCATTAATCCAGCGGAACATTTGGCCGTCCATTGATGCGTAGTTGAAAGTTGCGGTATCGACATCGAGGGTGGCTTCGAGGTCATACTTGGTATTGAATTCATCAATGCCCATTTCGGGTGCCGGAGTGGGTGCGCCACCATCGCCATTGGTATCGTTGTCGTCATCGCTACATGCGGTAAACGCCACAGCTGCCAACAAGCAGCTTGCAAACATCAGAGTTTTTTTCATAATTTGATAAATTAAAAAGGTTTGTAAATTTATTTGAGTTGGTTTTTCCTAATATGAAATCATGGCTCTCACAGGACGGGGGTTGACATTTTGCGGATTGATTTGCCGCTCGGCCAACGGGAAGTTGAGCGTATAGGCGGCATCGTCTTTTTCGAGGCGATAGTAACCGGCATTCCCGTAAGGGTGGATAACTTCGGCACGGGTGGTGCGGCGCAGGTCGAAGAAGCGGTGGAACTCTTCACCGCAAAGCTCCCGGCGACGCTCGTCCCAGATAAATTGCACAATCTCTTCGCCACCGGCAAAATCGGCCGGGGTCAACTCCTCGTAGGCTTGGGCATCGAGACGGTAACGGCGCAGGTGGTTCACATAGTCGAGTGCGGTGGCGTAATCGGGATTCTCCTTGCGGGCATAGGCTTCGGCCAGTGTGACATAAGCCTCGGCCGAGCGGAAAGCCGCACGCATGTACAAGTCATCGTATGAGTTGAATTTCAAAGCATAGTAATTCCCCCGTTTGTGGTAGAGTTCACCGGGCGCTTCGTGGGGGGCAATGAACCAATAGGCCAACCTGTGGTCGCCGATGCAGGTGGTCGTGTCGTAATCGTAGAGGCCGATAAGGTTATTGTCGATGGTGCGCGACAGGGTAAATGTCTGTTCCAAATTATTGGATCGGGAAATAAGATTGGAGATGGTTGTGGTGGCCGAGGCAAAACAGAACATCAACTCGGGATTGGCCGGTTGCATGAAGTTGTCGTAGGCATCGGAGCCGTTTATTTCGCCCGGGGCAACCGACTGAATGCGGTCGGTGATGTCGAACAAGGCATCGTTGGCCTCCAATATCTCCTTGCCATACTCGATGGCTGCATCGAAATCGTTGGTATAAAGCGCTTTGCGCATGGCTACGAAGAGCATGGCGTTGTAGCCGATGTAATAATAGTTGCCGGTATCTTTCCCCTTCAAGGCAGCCAACCCTTCGGTTATGTCGTCATCGATTTGCTTGTAAACCTCGGCAAAGGTTGCCCGCTCATAAGGTTGGAGCGACGGCGTGGGGTCGGTCTTCAACGGCACGCAAGGAGTCTCGGACGTGGCAAGGTCATAAGGCTCGGCGTAGAGGTTGGCCAGCATGAGGTAGGCAAAAGCCCGGTGGAACAACGCCTGGCCGCGGAGTATGTCCTGCTCGTCGGGCGTCCCTTCGAGCCCTTGGTCGAGGGCATCGATGCAGGTGTTGGCCACCAATATTTGTGAATAGAGGAAATTGAAAAGTTCGTCTTCGAACGATTCGTCCTCGATTTCTATCTCATCGCGCCACTGATAGACGTATCGGTAGTTGTTGAGATTGAATGGCAGAGTATTGTCATATTGGGGCGTGAACATCTCCATGTCGTCGGTCATCAGGTTGACCCACACGCCTTCGCGAATCAAATTGCCGAAGTAGCCTTCGCCTTGGAGTATCTCGGTGTAGTCGGCGCAGGTGGTGGGAATGACCAGGTTCTGAGCCGAGCGTTCGAGAAAATCGTTGCACCCGCCCATGCCAAAGCAGAGGGCAATGAGAGCAGGGAAACTCATTTTTCGTATCAGGGTTGTCGTCTTCATGTGCATGTTAAAGTTTGATAGGTTAGAAACCGATTGTCACGGACACCGAATAGGTGCGTGGAATCGAAGAGGTGGCCGAGCGGCCCTGTTCGGGGTCGAAACCGTGCCAACGCTTGTCGGCAAGGATAAAGAGGTTGTTGGCTTGGGCCGAAATCTGGAAATTGGCCAAGTGCATCTTTTCGAGCATCTTCTTGTTGAAGATGTATGAAAGCGACAGGCTCCGGAGACGGAAATTGTCGGTCGAACATACGCGTGCCGTGGAGTAGTCATACATGGAGGTACCGTAGATGTGGTCGACATTGTCACGCAATTGGCGCACCCCTAAGTTGGTATAAGTGTTGTCGTCGTAGAGGGCTGGAATGTTGGTGTGCAATTCATCTCCCGGCTCGCGCCAGCGGTTCAGAAGTTCCCGTGTCACGTTCTTTTCGGGGTCGAACACGGCATCGTAGTCGCCATAGATGAAAGGTAGGCGGTTGACCGCGCCGAGCGAATAGGTGAACGAACCGCGGAGAATCCACTCCTTCCAACGGTATTCGAGGTTGATGCCGCCCGTATGGGGTGGCGAAACGACGCCCGACTTCACAAGTTCTATCTCGTCTTCGTAGAGGGTGTAATTTTTATAGGTTTTACTTCCCCATGTGGCCGAGGTGTTGCCATTCTTGTCGTAGAAGATCGGGAGGCCGGTTTCGTGGTCGAGGCCGGCAAAGGGATAAGAATAGATGGTGCCCAATGCTTCCCCCTCGATGAGGGCAGAACCCGAGAGCATGTTTTCCCGAGTGTTGTTTGTTTCGTCATTGGCGTGTATCAACTCGTTCTTGTTATAGGAGTGCACGAGGCCGATGACAAAACGCATGTCTTTGGTCTGCACGGGGGTGAATTTTACGGCCAGTTCCACACCGCTGTTGTTGACATCACCGCCGTTGATTTTCCGTAAAGTGTAGCCGTTGACAGCCGAGATGGTCTTATTGACAATCATGTCGGTACCCACCTTTTTGTAGACATCGACGGTGGCGGTGATGCGGTCGAGCAGGAACGACATGTCGAGGCCGACGTTATATTGGGTGGTCTTTTCCCAACGCAGGTCCTCATTGGGCCAGTAGGCCACCGTCGATGTGGCCATGCCGGTGTAGGAATTGATGGAACCAATCTGCATGACCAAGTCGGGCGACGTGCCCTTGTCGACATTCCCTTGGATACCGTAAGAGAGGCGCAACGCCAAGTAGGAGAGCCAATCTTCATAGGGTTTCATGAACGACTCGTTGGTGATGGCATACTTGCCGGCTACCGACCATATAGGGAGGAATCGGTATTCGGGATTTTCGCCAAACTGGTTGCTGCCGTCCATACGCACGTTGGCATTGAGGGTGTAGGTGTCGCGGTAAGAGTAGATGCCCGAAAAAATCCACGACACGGTATTGGCCTGGTTGTCGGTAATCACAGGGGTAAATGACCCATTCTTGACTCTGACAATATAAGCATCGGTATATGCCGGTGATATGACCTGTCCGCGCTCGGGCATCCAACCATAACTAGTTCCGGAGTAACCATCCGTGATGACACTGCGTATCTCGGAAGTGGCCAATGCGCTCACCAAATGGCCGCGGAAATCCTTGGAATAGTTGAGCGTGTTGCGGATATCGAGGGTCGTCTTGCTGGTTTCGGCTTTTGAAATCACACCACCTTGTGGTATATCACTTTCATTCCATTGAGGACTATTGAAATCCAACGAATCAAAAACATATCCGCGCAGTGTGTTGACATAGTAGGAGTCTTCTTGCGCCCAAGAGGTGGTCTTCGTCGCATTGTAGACATACGATCCGGTCATCTCATATCGCAGGCCGTCGTAGATTTTCCAAACGAAATTCATCAACCCGGTGAGGCTGGCGAGGTCGGCATAGTTGCCGGTGGTCTTTGACTCGTGTAAGGCGTTGAACGCATAAGTTTCATTAGCCATGTTGCTTGATGAGAACGACTCGTAGGGTTGATAATAGAAATATGAACCGTCATTGTTATAAGCCGGTATTGTTCGAGCTGTTTCACGAGCGTAGGAATCAGGATTGAAACTGCTGTGGTAGCCTTGGTTGTCGGTAATCGAACCGTTGAGTTGGAAGCCGAGGTAGACTTTGGAGCTGATCCAAGAATTGACCTTCAAAGTGGCCGTGTAACGCTTCGAAAGTTCTTGCCGAGCCGTACCTTCGGAAATAGAGGCACCTACCGAAGAATAATAAGTGGTGCTTTCGTTACCGCCAGAGAGGCTGAGGGTATGGTTCTGTGTCACGGCATTACGGAAAAGGAGGTCGAACCAGTCGGTATTGCGGTCAATCATCTCATCGACGGCGGCATTGAATTCAGAGCGGCTCAAAGCCTTGGCGTCGTACTGGTTTTTGAGCATCTCATAACCGAGCGTGAAGTTCTTGCGGGTATAGGTAAGGCGGGAGTCGATCAAATCTTTCGACAGTTGGACACGCTCGCCAGCATCCATCAAATAGAGGCGGCGGTAATTTTCGCGCTGGTTGATGGAAACGGAGCCGTTGTAAGTCACCTGGGCCGGGCCGTTGCGGCCTTTCTTGGTGGTCACGACAATGACGCCGTTGGCGGCCTGCACACCATAAATGGCCGTTGCCGAGGCGTCTTTCAGGACGGTAATGCTCTCGATGTCGTTGGGATTGACACCGGCAATGGCATTACCCACCAGATATTGGGCATCTTCGGCCAAGGGGTCGAGGTTGCCGCTCTCGTCCCAGTTTACACTGTTGTCGTCGAGAATGATACCGTCGAGCACCCACAGAGGTGCGGTATTTCCATATAAGGAAGAGGTTCCGCGGATACGGATTTTCGGGGTCGCACTGGGGCCTCCGCTGGTCGTCATGACCGACATGCCGGCCACCTGTCCCGCCAACATCTGGTCGATGGAGAATTTGTCCGAAAGCTTGATGTCTTCTACTTCAATCTGTGAGACGGCACTGGCCAACTCCCTGCGATTGACGTTCTGATAACCAGTAACGACAACCTCATCGAGGTATGCACTTTTTTCAACCATCGTTACATCTACCTTCTTTTTGTCTCCGACCGGAATCTCCTGTGTCTCAAATCCTATGGAAGAAAACACAAGCGCAACAGAATCTTTATTGGATACAATAGCAATGTAATTACCATTCTCATCTGTTACTGTACCACCAGAAGTTGCTCCCTTCTCTACTACCGTGACGCCTACTAAAGGCTCTTCATTTTCATCGGTTACATGACCAGAGATGAATCTCACTTTTTGAGCTCCAGCCTCTGATATTCCCACGAACAAAAATGGAATAAACAATAATTGGAAAAATTTTCTCATAGCACTACTATATTCCGTGTTATCGTCAATTGATAACTGTTGTTAGGTTCTACAGTATGTGTCTTAAACGATGCAAAGTTATATATAAAATAGTGATAAAAAAATAAATTCGAAAGTTTTATCAAAAAAAGTTTGAGAAAGTATGAAATTTTGGGAATATTTCCTTTTTCTATTTTATTCTGTTATAAATAGATAGAGATATAAAAACGTTCATTATGGCAGAAGAAAATAATTATCTTTTTTTCTCGAACAAATCGTTAGCGATATAATGAATAAATATTATTTTTGCCACAAATATAAGATTATGGACCTCATAACGATTTTAGGACCCACAGCATCGGGAAAGACATCTTTGGCAGTAAAACTTGCCGACATTTTACATACAGAAATTATCAGTGCCGACTCCAGACAGATATATCGTCGCATGAATATAGGAACGGGAAAAGATCTGGACGAATACACCCTAAACGGGCATCAGATACCCTATCACCTCATCGATATCTGTGAGCCGGGGTACAAATATAATCTCTACGAGTATCAACGAGACTTCAATCGTGCCTACGACGACATTTGCTCCCGCGGCAAGCTCCCTATATTATGTGGAGGAACGGGCCTTTACATCGAAACAGTCCTCCGCGGATATCATATGCCCATGGTTCCTGAAAATAAATCACTGAGAGAAGCCCTGTCGAAACACACTCTTCCCGAGCTGGAAGCCATACTGAAAACCTACAAAACACTGCATAACAAAACCGATGTTGATACCCCCAAACGGGCCATTCGCGCCATAGAAATCGCAGAATACTATAAAACGCTGCCTCCTGAAGAGCGAAAAGACACACCGCTCGACAGTTATATAATAGGAATAGACATAGATAGGGACACAAGGCGCCAGCGCATCTCCGATAGACTTAAAGCTCGTCTCAATGCAGGAATGGTAGATGAAGTAAAAGGCCTCATCGGCGAGGGAATAGCTGCTGAGGACCTTATATATTACGGTCTTGAATATAAATACCTGACCGAGTACATTATCGGCAAATATTCGTTTGAAGAGATGACCCGATTGCTCGAAATCGCCATACACCAATTTGCCAAACGTCAGATGACCTGGTTCCGCGGTATGGAACGACGCGGATTTACCATACACTGGGTCGATGGAAAAGAACCCTTTGACCGACTTAGCCAGAAAATAGCAAATAAAATAGAAGGACAGATGTAGAGACCGCTATTGATTAAATAAGTATGAGAATAAAAATAAATCTCTATATCTGCCCTATTCTCTTCCAAAAACAGATATCCCTATTGATTTGTTCACAATCAAACACTCTTTTTCAGCAAAAAATGCTTTACTTTGCTCGTCAAATATTTTCTCCGATGCAAAAACTCCTCATATCCATACTTGTAACGGGACTTTTGTCGGCAACCGGCACCGTTCGTGCCGGCTCATACACACCGATTGATACCACAAACCACCCGGCACCTACCCACTTCTCAACCGGCATTTCGACAGGGAACAGACTTTACTACCGCCCACTCTTTGACGAACGACAGCAACGCAAACTCGACGCACAAACGTCAAAAGAATGGTTTAAGATGACCCACATTGCCGGTCCGCTTATAATAAGCGGGGTCGCCTTTGAATGGGCCAAACAACCCATCAACGACCTGCGCAACGCTTATGTCCCCAACTTCCGGCATAAATACGACGACTACCTGCAATATGCCCCGGCAGCACTTATGCTTGGACTGAAAGTCGGAGGCGTGAAAAGTTACAGTTCGTGGGGACGTATGCTCACTGCCGATGCCTTCTCCGTTGCCATAATGGCCACCCTTGTCAATGGCATCAAATACACAGCCAAGTCACAACGGCCTAACTCAGGAAGCCACAACTCTTTTCCGTCGGGACACACGGCAACCGCCTTCATGGCAGCTACCATGCTACACAAAGAATACGGAATGCGCAGTCCCTGGTACAGCGTGGCCGGCTACACCATAGCCACTGCTACCGCCTACTCCCGACTGCTCAACAACCGGCACTGGATTTCGGACGTACTGGCCGGTGCTGGTATCGGTATCTTGTCGACCGAACTGGGATATTGGATTACCGGCTTAATATTTAAAGATAAAGGTATTGAATGGGGACAATATGACTATGATACGACCTTCCCCGACCGCACTCCCTCATTTATCGGCCTCTACACCGGCTATGTATTCATGCCCCATGAAATACAGCTATCCGACGGACTGGTATTCCACACCTCGCCAGGCGCCAGTTCGGGTATAGAAGGAGCCTGGTTTATAAACAATTATGTAGGTGTAGGAGGCAAAGCTATTGCCTCTCACGTGCCTACACAGTTGCAGAGAGATGCCACCTTTGCCTCCTACATGAAACTCCCCAACACCCAGATTACCGAGAATGGCATGGATTTTATTTCGGCCGCTATTGGTGCCTATTTCGATTGCGCACTGACTTATCGCTGGTCTGTGGGTAGTAAATTATTGGCCGGATATTCATTTGCCGATGCCCAGACACTCTATCTCACATCTGACGACAATGAGAATAAAACTCCGTTTTTCAAACTGAAAGAGATGCATGCACCCAACTTTCAAACGGGACTCAGCCTCTCTTATTGGGCCAAATTGAAATTGGGATTCAGACTCTTTTTCGATTATACCCTCACTCCTACCCGATACCGTTATTATTTTGCCGACCAACCGGATGCTGTAACGAGCATAAATAAAAATCTGTCTTCCTTTACCTTGGGAGCATCGGTCAATATCCTGCTATAAACGGGCATGCATTCCATGTAAATAATCGGTAAGTAACGTCAGTTGGCCCCCAAACAAAAACGGAGTTACCTCTTTCTGCGAAAACCAACGCCTAATACGCTGCCCCAGTTGAGTCTCTTGTGCATGACGGGCAAGAATTCTTCTCATGGTACTATCGCTCACATCATAACTGTTCATCGATACAGCCTTTGCCACAGAGCACAACCTATCAACCGTATCTTGCGGTATCTTCATCCGAGAAAGAATAGCTCGGTAAAACGACAAGCTAATTGATTCGTACCGCACACTCCGTGCGTAATATTGTGACAGATTGACCGCTATATCTTTAAACGAATAGGTAATTTCATGACTCAGCGTAAATATACGATTTTCTGCCGGGACATTTCCGGCCACATAAGGATATATGGCATCGGCAACATCATATACCGAAACAAACGCAATGCGCCCGTTACCAGCAGGATAATATATGCCACTGGCCTGATTGGTACCAATAAGCAGCGGTAAATTTTCCATGAAAATATTCACCCGGAAAATGATATAAGGAATGCCACAAGCTCTGATACACATTTCTGTTTCTCTATTCTCCTTCATCGGGAGTGACACAGAATCACTGTTCCCGACCGAACTGACAAACACCACTTTCTTAACTCCGGAGACAGCTGCTTCGTGCAGAATATTGACATAGAACGAACGGTGGTCGGAAAACAAATTAAATGAACACAGAAACAACGTATCTACCCCTTGCAATGCGTTACCAAGCAAAATCTGATCATAAAACGGAACTGCGAAGGGTACAAAACCGTCGTCACGACACAATTGCCCGCAATAAGTTTCCAGCACACGCACCAGCGCATGCTCTTTTCTTCTTGACAACAATTGCAACATGGCATACCCCACGGGTGAATTTGCAACATCTGAAATCAAAATCATAGTGAGAGGATTTGCAAGAAAAACACCTCTCCTACCCGATTTGTTTCATTCATTCACCACCTTTCGCGGTAACGAAATCTTAAGAATGAGATAACCGATAATTCCCGACAACAACGAACCAGCCAAAATACCAAGTTTGGCCTGACTCAGTAACATAATATTTGCCTCACTGTCAAGCGGGAAAGACAAATTGGCAATAAACAGTGATACAGTAAAACCTATTCCTCCCAATGCCGATACACCAGCTACCATAGGCCATGTTGCCACAGATGGCATTTTCACCCAACCCAATGCCACAGGTATATATGAGAAGAGCATGATGCCGATGAATTTTCCGGCTACCAAAGCCACCCACACCGAAAGGCTAATACCTTGAAAAAGTGAAGAGAAAGCTATTCCTGACAAGGAAATGCCAGCATTGGCAAAGGCAAAAAGAGGAATAATCAAATAGTTAACAAGCGGATGTAATGTATCTTCCAAGTCTTGCAACGGGCTTATCACCTTGTCCGAAGCCGATTCTACACTTTTCAAAGCATTCATCTGTTCAGACGAAAGGATATAGGTCTCACCCCGTCTGACAGGCTTTGCTTGCGGGAAATCCTTCACTGCTTCGCATATTTCATCTATGAAATGGCGCGTATTCATCACCGGGTGGGCAGGCACACAAAAGGCTGCCAACACACCGGCTATGGTGGGATGTATGCCTGAATGAAGAAAAAAATACCACACAATCACCGCACCAAGAAGATAAAAAAGCTTACTGTTGATATGCAACCGCGACCCCAAAAGCATCAGAGCAAGCACCCCGATGGAATAGAGTAACCACATAGCCGAGAGTTCCTCGGTATAAAAAACAGCAATGACCAAGATACCGCCTATATCATCGGCCACAGCCAAGGTTGCCAGAAATATTTTCAATCCGATAGGGACTCTCTTTCCAAACATACTTAAAATGCCCAATGAGAATGCGATATCGGTAGCCATAGGTATGGCACTCCCTTGTAAAACTGTCGCGTCGGACGACATTAACCGATATATTGTTATAGGCATTATGATACCACCAACAGCGGCTATGACCGGCAAAAGGGCCTTTTTTATCGAGGACAACTCTCCCACCAGGACCTCTCGCTTTATTTCCAAACCCACGGAGAAGAAAAACACCGCCATCAAGGCATCATTGATTACCTGCATCAGAGTCATCGGGTGACCCTGATGTTCAAAAAGATTGAAGCCTCCGATTTGAAATAGAACAGGCTGTTGCCACCACGAAAAATAGAGAGCCTGCCACGGACTGTTAGCCACAACCATAGCCAACACCGTAACAGCAATCAGTACATAACCGCCATTGGCATAATTGTGTAACGACTTGCGCAAAGCATAGATGCGGTCTATCATTTTTTCTTAGTTTCTCCGATAAAACAATCCCGGCCTCATTTAGTTTGTTTCGGCGTCAACATCAGTCAAGTTTCAGCACGGCCAAGAAAGCTTTTTGAGGCACTTCAACCGTACCAATTTGCTTCATGCGTTTTTTACCTTTCTTCTGCTTCTCCAACAATTTACGCTTACGGCTGATATCGCCTCCATAACATTTGGCCGTCACATCTTTACGCACGGCTTTGACGGTCTCTCGGGCTATAATCTTGGCACCGATGGCCGCCTGTATGGCAATATCGAATTGTTGACGGGGTATCAGTTCTTTGAGTTTTTCACACATGCGACGACCGAAGCTCACGGCATTGTCGGCATGGGTCAAGGTCGAGAGTGCATCGACCGACTCTCCGTTGAGCAAAATATCAAGTTTCACCAATTTCGACGGGCGAAAATCGTGCAGATGATAATCGAACGATGCATATCCTTTTGAAATGCTTTTCAACTTATCATAAAAATCAATCACTATTTCTCCCAGTGGCAAGTCATATATAAGTTCTACACGATTTCCAGAAATATATTCCTGTTTTACCAACTCACCACGTTTGCCCAGACACAAGGTCATGATAGGCCCTATATAGTCGGTTACCGTAATGACAGAAGCTCTTATGTATGGTTCTTCGATATGGTCGATGAGCGTAATGTCGGGCAATCCCGAGGGATTATGCACCTCAATCATGTTTCCTTTCTTGTCGTACACTTTATAGGAAACATTGGGTACAGTGGTAATAACGTCCATATCAAACTCACGGTCGAGTCGTTCTTGAACAATTTCCATATGAAGAAGTCCCAAAAATCCACAACGGAAACCAAATCCGAGAGCTACGGAAGACTCGGGTTGGAAGGTAAGAGAGGCATCGTTGAGTTGCAATTTTTCAAGGGACGAACGCAAATCCTCAAAATCCTCACTTTCAATAGGATAAACACCAGCAAACACCATAGGTTTTACCTCTTCGAACCCATCTATGGCCTCAGAGCAGGGCCGATCGATGTGTGTAATGGTATCTCCCACTTTCACTTCTCGCGAGGTTTTTATTCCGGATATGATATATCCCACATCGCCTGTACGCAACTCCTGGCGAGGCGACATATCGAGTTTTAAGACGCCTATCTCGTCGGCCTCATACTCTTTACCGGTAGCCACAAACTTCACCTTGTCGCCGGTATGTATCACACCGTTCACTATCTTGAAATAAGCTATAATACCTCTAAAAGAATTGAATACAGAGTCGAATATCAAACATTGCAAAGGAGCCTCCGGATCTCCGTCAGGAGCCGGCACTCGCTCAACAATGGCATTTAGTATCTCCTCGACTCCTTGTCCGGTCTTTCCACTTGCCCGCAATATCTCTTCCCGTTTGCAACCAAGCAACTCTACGATCTGGTCTTCGACCTCATCGGGCATGGCGCTGTCGAGATCTATCTTGTTCATGACCGGAATAATTTCGAGATCATTCTCAATAGCCATATACAGGTTCGATATAGTCTGTGCTTGTATTCCCTGCGATGCATCTACAATCAGCAACGCACCTTCACAAGCAGCTATTGAACGCGATACTTCGTACGAAAAATCGACATGGCCCGGAGTGTCTATCAGGTTGAGAATATAATTTTCACCCTTGTACATATACTCCATCTGTATGGCATGACTTTTAATCGTAATGCCACGTTCCCTCTCCAAATCCATATTATCGAGCACCTGATCTTGCAGGTCTTTGGGTGCGATGGTGTGGGTAAATTCCAACAGACGGTCGGCCAAGGTACTTTTACCATGGTCGATATGGGCTATAATGCAGAAATTGCGTATATTCTTCATTCTACGGTTCAAATAGATTTCAGTACAAAGGTAAAGAAAAAAGGCGAATTAAAAAAAGAGCTTTGCGTGCTCCCTACCGTGTGATATCAAGACTTCATCGAAGAGTTGGAACAGATATTTGACAATTTTATATCTTGGATATCAAGCCCCGAAGGACGTTGGTATATACGTAAACCAAACTCGGGGAGCATGGCCAGCAGGTGATCAAAAATTTCGCCCTGGCTATTTTCATAACATATCCAATTGGTGTCCCGGGTAAAGCAGTAGACTTCCAAAGGAATACCCTCAGCAGTCGGTTGCATCATACGCACCATCTGCAACATCTCGGCATGGATATACGGAGAGTTCTTCAGATAGTTCAAAACATATTTTCTATACACGTAAAGATTGACAAGGCGCCCCTTAGCCTCGTCGGTTTCATCAATCCAATGTTGTTCCTTAAAATGTCGGCATTCTTCGGCCGTACAGAAGCGCACCGATGGTGCATCAATAAGGAGTGAACGCTTTATGCGTCTTCCTCCACAATCATACATGCCTCGCCAGTTCTGAAATGAATCGCTGACCAATGCATACGGCGGTATCGTTGTGATGGTTTTATCGAAATTCTGGATTTTCACCGTTGTGAGTGTAACCTCAGTAACGTAACCATCAGCGCCATATTTACTCATGGTTATCCAATCGCCCGGACGTAACATGTCATTGGCCGACAGTTGCACGCCGGCCACCAGTCCCAAGATACTGTCTTTGAAAATCAACATCAGTATGGCTGGCACCCAGACCTGCCAGTATCGTTGTCGCATTTTTGCCAAGAAGTACGCTTATAATGAGTATCACACCGATGCAGCCCGATATGAGAACCACCATTTGGTAAACTCCCTTCAAAGGGCGGGAACGCAAGGTTTCGTTCATGCTCGAAATCTTGTACAACGTTCCCATCACCGTGTTGATGAGCATCAACGAAACAATGATAAGATATATCTGCGTAATGCGCAAACAGATATCCAGAAAATACGGTTCGCCTTTAAACGCAACGGGCAGGAACAAATACCATACGACAGGAGGTATGATGCGGGCAGCCTTGTGCAAAACTTCATCTTTGAAAAGATGATCGTCCCACTGAATTTTTGTGCGGTGACTTATCTTCTGCAATACAGGGATAAAGAAGTGCCGAAATATTTTTGCCAACAAAAGGGTTAGCAGCCAAATAATGAGAAGCCAAACGACTCTTTTTCCCCATTCAATTTCCATTTGACTCCATTCAAATCTGAGGAAGAAGCGCTCGATTTCATTTTCCAGCCAATCCATTTTTAGAAAAATTTTCAGAAAGATCTATCAACCCATATTCAACCGTTCTCTATTTCACCATCGACGCAATTACCGCCATAATATCCGAAGCCTTCTGCTCTGCCAATTCGGTTGTAGCCGCCTCAGCATAGACTCGGATTATAGGTTCGGTATTCGACTTGCGAAGATGTACCCAACCATCGGGAAAATCGATTTTCACTCCGTCGATATCGGTAACCTCATACGCGGCATACTTTACTTTTACGGCTTGAAGCAAAGCATCTACATCGATAGCCGGCGTGAGATCAATGCGCTGTTTGGTCATGGCATATGAAGGGTATGTAGCCCGCAACTCACTTACGCGTTTCTTCTCTTTGGCCAGATGGGTCAGGAACAAGGCTATGCCCACCAAGGCATCTCGGCCGTAATGGCTTTCCGGATAGATTACTCCACCGTTGCCCTCACCACCTATTACAGCCCCGGTTTCCTTCATCTTGGCTACCACATTCACTTCTCCTACGGCTGCCGCATTATATGCACCACCGTGTGCCAGAGTTACGTCGCGCAACGCCCGTGACGAACTGAGATTAGACACCGTATTGCCAGGGGTATGACGTAAAACATAGTCGGCCACAGAAACAAGGGTGTACTCCTCGCCAAACATCTCGCCGTTCTCACAGACAATAGCCAATCGGTCTACATCGGGATCGACCACAAAACCGACATCGGCCACACCGCTTTTCATCAAATCGGATATTTCGGTCAAATGCTGTGGAAGCGGCTCTGGGTTATGAGGGAAGTGTCCGTCGGGCTGACAATTGAGACGAATGATTTTCTTCACGCCCAAAGCTTCGAGCAATGCCGGGATAGCCAGACCACCTACCGAGTTCACACAGTCAATAGCTACCGAGAAATTAGCCTTTGCAATAGCATCAACATCGACCAATTTCAGAGACAATACATTATCTATATGCCTCTTTATTGATGAGTTATCTGTTTTTACATGTCCCAAGTTCTCGATATCAGCAAAAGTGAAATCCTCGGACTCCGCTATGTGTAACACTTCATTACCTTCTGCGGCATTCAAGAATTCGCCCCGTTGATTCAGAAGTTTCAGGGCATTCCACTGTTTGGGATTGTGGCTGGCAGTCAATATGATTCCTCCACAGGCCGACTCCCAGGTAACAGCCAGTTCGGTCGTAGGGGTTGTTGCCAAGCCCAGGTCGACGACATCAAAGCCCATACCCATAAGAGTACCTATCACGCAATGAGCTACCATTTCGCCCGAGACACGAGCATCACGACCCACGACAATTTTTCGTACGGGCAATGTTGTCGTACGCTGGATAAATGTGGCATAAGCCGCTGTAAACTTGACAATGTCGAGAGGATTCAACCCTTCACCGGCTTTACCTCCGATGGTACCTCTGATTCCTGAAATAGACTTAATCAACGACATAAATGTGATATCAATTTTCTTTAAGATTATATTTTATGGTATACAAATAAGGGATAACATCGGATATTTCGCTCGAAAATCCCATTTTCGAGGGGACTACCAGCCGCAGCAATGCTCCGTTACCAACATATTGCAACGGATACTGTATACCCAATCCATATTCAAAGTACATTGAATAGTTTGACCCGGTCTGTGTCGTGTAGGTAAAATAGTATTGGTCGCTGCTGCCACTTGCATCGCTCATGTTTCCCGTTGTCGATATGATACCGTCAGCCCAGTCGGTAAGGCTCATACGTGTATAACGGAAATAGACTTTATCACCGGCAACAAAAAAATGACGGGTAGAGTCGAGATAACCTATCGATAAGATTTGCATATAGACTTCATCTTGTAGCCTGTAATAGGGAGGATTTTCGGAATTTTCTTCCGTCAGGAAATTCCCGTCGGCAGGGATATCGGCCACCCAACGTCCATCGGAAGTAAGATATTTCTCTATGGCGTTATCCTCCTCTTCACGCAATTCAATATATGTCTTACCATCATCACATGCCACAAAGGCACACAACGAGAAAAACAACGAGATGGTTACAAACAACTTCATATTCATACTTATTATTCTTTTTGAGATTGATTAGCCAATTCGCCGATAACCGGCAAAATTTCATGTACACGCATACGGGCCTCTTCCAAAGTTCCGTAAAACTCGCCTCCGGCAGCATTCAGATGTCCGCCACCATTGAAATAGTCCGAAGCTATCTTGTTGGCAGGGAAAGTTCCCTTGGAGCGCAACGATATTTTTATAAGGTTTGACTCTTCACGCAAAAATGCCGAAAAGAGAACGTGTTCCATCGAGAGCGGTACATTTACCAGTCCTTCGGTATCACCCTTTTGGTATTTATATTGATTCAATTCGCTCTGCGACAAGGTAATCAATGCAGCGCTGTATTCGGGAAATACCTCCATCTTCCGGGTTATGGCATATCCGTTAAGACGAAGTTTATTCTCACTGTTGGTATTGTGAATGCGGGCATATATCCAGTCCTTGTCGATTCCCTTTTTTATCAACTCGGCAATCGTAATATATATTTCGGGATAATTCGAGTTATAGGTAAAGTTTCCCGTATCGGTCATCATACCGGTATAAATGGCACTGGCAGCGTCTATCCCCATCTGTTCAAACAGTCCCAAACTGCATATAACCCTGAACAGCACTTCACAGCTCGATGATATTTCGGGATGAGAAATCGTTATGTCGCAAAACGGAGCAGGATTCAGATGATGATCTATTAATATCTTCTTGGCTTTCGAAGCTGTCAGTGCGATCTCCATCAAGTCGACACGTTTCGGCTCATTGAAATCAAGACAGAAAATCAAATCGGCATTTTCCAATAGCCGTTGGGCAAAATCGGTGTATCGTGTATATATAAGAATTTCTTTACACCCTTTCAGAAAGCGCAAACTTGCCGGATAGGCATCGGGCACAATGACAAAAGTGTCCTTTCCTAGTGCCGTTAATGTATGCCACAAAGCCAACGATGACCCTATGGCATCTCCGTCTGGAGCTACATGGCACACAATGACAATACGTTTGGCAGCATCGATGCTGCGACTTATGGCATCGGCTTCGCTCTTCGACAGTATTTTAGGAATCATAAATCCATATTTTTAGTAAGTTTGCAAAAATAGTCATATTATTTGAGATATTCGATAGTTTTAGAAATTGATGATGTCATTTTTTATCTATTAATCATTCCCCAACAACGGGTCCAAAAGAAATTCA
>CAJLYN010000022.1 GCA_905210875.1 uncultured Bacteroides sp.
AGAAATGGAAAAAATTCTTCAGGATGTTGCTGCTGATGTCGCAAACCGATTTAAGGCTTAGAAGTTATGTCAACAATGCGCGAATTGAAGGGAAGAATCGGGTCTGTCCAGTCTTCCCAAAAGATTACCAGTGCTATGAAGATGATTTCTTCGGCAAAGTTGCGCAAGGCCGAACAGGCTCTGCGCGGCATGGCACCGTACCGGGAACAGTTGCAGCTTACTATCAACAATCTGTTGGAAGCCGACCGTGAGTATGAGTCGCCATTGGCACAGCAGCGTCCTGTGCACCGTGTGGCGTTGATACTGTTGGCTTCGGACGAGGGTCTGTGTGGCGCCTATAACTCCAATCTGTACAAAGCGCTGCTGTCTCGTCTGTCCGAGTTGCATGCCGCTTTTCCCGGGCAACTTGCCATCGACGTCTATCCTGCCGGAAAGAAGGTAATTTCTGCGGTGGAACATACTGTCGGAATAACCGTTTGTCGACGAGATTATTTCCATGCCAAAAGTACTCCCGACGAGTTGAAACGTCTCGTCGGTGAGTTGACGGCTTCGTTCCTGGCCGGCGAGTATGATAGGGTAGAGTGTATATACACCCATTACAAGAGTGTTGCTACTCAGACTGTTCGCACCCGGCAGTTGCTCCCTGTGAGCATCGAAGATATGCAATCGGGTCGAAAACGCCCTTCTCGGGTTACCCCTTATATATATGAGCCCGACTGTGCCACGATTTTTGAAACCGTGATGCCGCTTTTTGTCAATGCTTCGTTAATCGAGGCCTGTCTGCAAAGCCGTACATCGGAACAGGGAGCCCGCATCCTTGCCATGCAGACAGCCAGTGACAACGCCGGCAAGTTGCTCGACGAGTTGCGTATCGAATACAATAAGTTGCGTCAGCAAGGAATCACCAATGAGCTGCTCGATATTATGGGCGGTTCGGTGAGATGAACCTTATAGCAAATCCTCCAAAGTACCGGGTCCCGGCCTGGTACTTTTATATGTAATAAAACGAAAAAAGAAAGAGCTACATTACCATTTATGGAAAGTTTAAAAAATTACTTTGTCAATTTCTGGAAAGGTCTGTGGAGTCTTCTCGTGGGAATGAAGGTAACAGGTACCGAGTTTGTTACCCCCAAGGTTACCGAGAAGTATCCCGAGAATCGTGAAACGTTGAAGATAGGCGACCGATTCAGAGCCACTCTTACGCTAAAATTCGATGCCGAAGGCCACCACAAATGTATCGCGTGCGGTATCTGTCAGATGAACTGCCCCAATCATACGATACAGGTTATCTCCAAGAAAGTCGAGACCGAAGACGGTAAGACCAAACGTGTGCTCGATGATTACATCTATGACCTGGGCAGTTGCGTCTTCTGCCAGTTGTGTGTGAACACCTGTCCTCACGATGCCTTGGAGTTTACCAACGAATTTGAACAGGCCGTCTTTGACCGTACCAAATTGGTAAAGCATCTTAACCGTAAACCTGAAAATTTAAAATAACATTCTCGATATGGAACAAGTAGCCAATCAAGTCATATTCTTCCTGCTCTCGGCGGTTATCGTCGTTTGCTCGATTATGGCCGTGACCAGTCGTCGCATATTGCGCGCGGCAACGTATTTGCTTTTTGTGCTTTTTGCAACGGCCGGGTATTATTTTCAACTCGACTATCATTTTCTGGGAGCTGTACAGATAACGATTTATGCCGGAGGTATTCTCGTGCTTTTCGTTTTTGCCATTCTTCTCACCAGTAAACTTGGAGAAAAGAGCGAACGCATCTCTTCGCGCAAACGGGCATGGGGCCTGGTTGCCGCCATTTTTGGCGCCTGCATCTGCGGATATACTCTTTTGACTCACGACTTTTTCCCCTCACAGTTTTATCAGGCCGGAGAGCTTGACATGAAAATGGTGGGCCATGCGCTCATGGGCATGGACAAATACCAGTACCTGTTGCCTTTTGAAGCCATCAGTGTGCTGTTACTCGCTTGTATAATCGGTGGCATCATGATTGCCCGTAAAAGATAAGGAATACTATGGAAATACCCATGATTTATTATGTTGTGGTGAGTACCATCATGTTTTTTGCCGGCGTTTACGGTTTTGTAACCCGTCATAACCTGTTGGCCATTCTCATATCGCTTGAACTCATGCTCAACGCGGTCGATATCAACTTTGTCGTCTTCAACCGCTATCTCTTCCCCGGTCAGCTCGAAGGTTTCTTCTTCACGCTCTTCGCCGTGGCCATTGCTGCTGCCGAGACGGCGATTGCCATTGCCATCATCATCAACATATACCGGAACATTCGTAACATCAATGTCGATAACGTCGACAAAATGAAATATTGAGAAACTATCGCTACTGAACAACGATTATGGAATACTCTTACATCATACTGTTGTTGCCGATGCTGATGTTTATCATGCTCGGACTTTGCGGCCACAAGATGTCGCATCGCACGGCCGGATTGTTAGGCACATCGGGCCTTTTCATCATTACCATTCTCTCGTATATCGTCGCTGCTCAATATTTCATGCAGCCGCGTGTCGATGGCATTTATCCCACGGTGACTCCGTACCACTTTGAGTGGTTGCGCTTTACCGAGTGGCTGCACATCGACCTGGGTATCATGCTCGACCCCATTTCGGTCATGATGCTGGTGGTTATCACCACGGTATCGTCGATGGTGCATCTTTATAGCCTCGGCTATATGCACGGTGAGGTCGGTTTCCAGCGTTACTACGCTTTCCTCTCGCTCTTCACCTTCTCGATGCTTGGCCTGGTAGTGGCCACCAATATTTTCCAGATGTATATCTTCTGGGAACTTGTGGGTGTGTCGTCTTACCTGCTCATCGGTTTCTATTACACCCGTCAGTCGGCAGTTGCCGCTTCCAAGAAAGCATTTATTGTTACCCGCTTTGCCGACCTGGGATTCCTCCTTGGTATTTTGCTGCTCTCTTACTATACCAAAACTTTCGACTTCGCTACTCTGACCAGCGGCGATGTCTCCCTGGTAGGTACCACAGCAGGAAAGACATTCCTCGGTATCTCGGTGGCTTCATGGGCCATGGCTCTTGTCTTCATGGGAGGTGCCGGTAAGTCGGCCATGTTCCCGTTGCACATCTGGCTGCCCGACGCCATGGAGGGTCCTACTCCCGTATCGGCCCTTATCCATGCCGCAACGATGGTAGTGGCCGGTGTGTTCCTGGTAGCCCGTCTCTTCCCGATTTATGTAACTACTCCTGAGGTTTTGACCTTTATCACTGTCATCGGTGCTGTTACTGCCCTCTATGCAGCGGTTGTGGCTTGTGTGCAGACCGACATCAAGCGTGTTCTTGCCTTTTCTACCATTTCGCAGATTGCCTTTATGATGGTGGCTCTGGGTGTAACGACCGAGATGAACGGTCACGGTGCTCTGGGTTATATGGCTTCGATGTTCCACCTCTTTACCCATGCCATGTTCAAGGCTCTTCTCTTCCTGGGTGCCGGTGCCATCATTCATGCCGTACACTCCAACGAGATGTCGGCGATGGGTGGCTTGCGCAAATATATGCCCATTACCCATATCACTTTCCTCATTGCTTGTCTGGCCATAGCCGGTATCCCTCCCTTCTCGGGTTTTTTCAGTAAAGACGAGATTCTCGCCGCCGCCTTTGAGAAGAGCGCTTTCTGGGGCGTGTGGATGTCGCTGGTAGCCGGTCTGACGGCATTCTATATGTTCCGTCTCTACTACAACATCTTCTGGGGAAAAGAGGCTCAGCATGAGCATACGCCTCACGAGGCTCCCAAGACGATGACGATACCTCTGCTCTTCCTCGCTTTGGTAACCTGTGTTGCCGGATTCATACCTTTCGGACACTTTGTAACGGCCAGTGGCTTTTCATATACAATTCATCTCGATTGGGCTGTGGCTGCGACAAGCATCTGCATCGCTGTAATCGGCATTGCCGTAGCAACGTGGCTTTACCTCTCACCCAACGACAAGCCCGCACGCATGGCACAGTCTATGAGTTCGCTCTACCGTTGGGCCTATCATCGTTTCTATATCGATGAGGTCTATATGTTCGTTACCCACAAAATCATATTCCGGCACATCTGCACGCCTATTGCATGGTTCGACCGTCATGTTGTCGACGGGACGATGAATCTCATGGCGACACTCACCCAGTCGGCTTCTTACCACATACGTGGCTTGCAATCGGGACGTCTGCAATCTTATGCTGTCGTCTTCCTGCTGGGCGCCATGATTATCGCCGCCATCGTGTTGTATTGTATCTAATTCAGTATGTCGAAACAGAAAAAACGAGTTTAATACAGTTATGAACTTCTTATCATTATTCGTACTTATTCCTTTATTGATGATGGCCGGACTGGCCCTTTCGAGGAATATGAAACAGATACGGACTGTTGCCGTGATAGGGTCGTCGTTGCAGCTTGTCTTCGCCTTTATCGTGTTGTTCCTGTTCTTGGGCGAACGTGCTGCCGGGAATACGGCCGAGATGCTTTTCGTGGCCGATTCCGTGTGGTATGCTCCTTTGAATATTCATTATACCGTCGGTGTCGACGGCGTGTCGGTAGCCATGCTGCTGCTCTCGGCCATCGTTGTTTTTGCCGGCGTTTTTGCTTCGTGGAAAATCGATCCGCTGCCCAAAGAGTTTTTCTTGTGGCTGATACTTCTCTCCATCGGTGTGTTTGGCTTCTTTATCTCGATAAACCTCTTCACGATGTTTATGTTCTACGAGATAGCCCTTATTCCCATGTACCTTCTTATTGGTGTTTGGGGTAGTGGTAACAAGACCTATTCGGCCATGAAGCTGACCCTTATGCTCATGGGTGGCTCGGCTCTCCTGCTGGTAGGTATCCTGGGTATATATTTCAACTCTTCGGCCGATGGAAACCTTACCATGAACATTCTCGAAATTGCCAAGAACAATGCCATACCGCACGAAATGCAGTATTATCTCTTCCCCCTTACCTTTGTGGGATTCGGCGTGTTGGGAGCCATGTTCCCCTTCCACACATGGTCGCCCGATGGTCATGCTTCGGCGCCCACGGCCGTGTCGATGTTGCATGCCGGTGTGCTGATGAAACTGGGAGGTTACGGCTGTTTCCGTGTAGCTATGTACCTCATGCCCTGGGCCGCTACCGAGTTGTCGTGGATATTTCTGATTCTCACCGGTATCAGTGTGGTTTACGGTGCATTCAGCGCTTGTGTACAGACCGACCTTAAATACATCAACGCCTACTCTTCGGTGAGCCACTGTGGTCTTGTGCTTTTTGCCCTGCTCATGTGGAACACGACGGCCATGACGGGTGCCGTGCTGCAAATGCTCTCGCACGGCTTGATGACGGCTCTCTTCTTTGCCCTCATCGGTATGATATATGGTCGCACCCATACCCGTGACATCCGTGAGATGGGCGGCCTGATGAAGATTATGCCGTTCCTTTCGGCCTCCTATGTGATAGCCGGTCTCGCTTCGCTGGGCCTCCCCGGATTGAGCGGCTTCGTAGCCGAGATGACCGTCTTTGTCGGTTCGTTCCAGTGGGACGACCCCTTCCGCCGTGTCTTCACCATTCTGGC
This sequence comes from uncultured Bacteroides sp., assembly GCA_905210875.1. Taxonomy (GTDB): domain Bacteria; phylum Bacteroidota; class Bacteroidia; order Bacteroidales; family UBA11471; genus Caccoplasma. The sequence continues at coordinate 5,574 of CAJLYN010000022.1, forward strand.
TTGCACGTCGATTGTGATTACCGCCGTCTATATCCTGCGTGTGGTGGGCAAGTTGCTTTACGGTAAAATACAGAATGAACATCACCGTGAACTTACCGATGCTGCCTGGTACGAGCGCCTCTCGGCCATTACCCTTATTGTGGGTGTTGCTGCCATAGGTATGGCTCCGGGTTGGATTTCCCATCTCATCAGCGACAGCATGAGTGTGATAAGTGAACGTATTATGCAATATATCTAATCAAGGAAAAGTATATGGATTTTTCAAACTTTTTATGGATGCGCGATGAGTTGTCGCTTCTGGCAGTCATTCTAGTCCTGTTTCTTTACGACACATTCTCTACCGAGAAGGGCCGCCGCGCTTTCTCTTGGGTTGCCTGCCTGTTACTGGCTGTGCAGACGGCTTTCCTCTTTTTCAACCCTGCGACAGGTGAGGCTTTCGGCGGTATGTATCAGACCTCTCCGGCTATTAATATTGTAAAAATTGTTCTTAACATAGGAACGTTGCTGGTTCTTATCCAGGCCAATGTGTGGGCCAAGGCTCCCGACATGAAAGTGCGTCGGGGTGAGTTTTATGTGCTCACGCTGATGACCTTGCTGGGTATGTACCTGATGATTTCGTCGGGTAACTTCCTGATATTCTTCATCGGTCTTGAAATGGCATCGCTTCCGCTTACGGCACTTGTCGCCATTGAGAAATACCATCAACTTTCTTACGAGGCTGCTGCCAAGTATGTCTTTGTGGCACTCTTCTCCTCGTCGCTCATGCTGTTGGGTATCTCCTTCATTTACGGTGCTGTGGGTACGCTCTACTTCGACGATATTGCTGCCAGTCTGGTGGGCACGCCGCTTCTTTATGTAGGCCTTGTCCTTTTCCTTGCCGGTATGGGATTCAAGATTTCCATCGTGCCCTTCCATCTCTGGACGGCCGATGTCTACCAGGGAGCTCCGACCTCCATTACGGCCTATCTCTCGGTCATCTCCAAAGGTGCTGCCGCCTTTGCCCTGATGGTGGTACTCTTCAAGGTCTTCTCTTCGGTGGCTGCCGTATGGCAACCGGTACTGTGGGGACTCATCGTCATTACCATCACCATCGGTAACCTCTTTGCCGTGCGTCAGAAAAACCTCAAACGCTTCATGGCCTTCTCTTCGATTTCACAGGCTGGATATATTCTGCTGGGGGTTATTGCCGGTTCGGCCGTGGGTATGACCTCGCTCATCTATTATGTGCTGGTGTATGTATTCTCCAACCTGGCCGTGTTCGGTGTAATCTCGGTTATCGAGAACGCAACGGGCAAGGTCGACATGGACGATTACAACGGTCTCTATCGCACCAATCCCAAGTTGAGTGTCGCCTTGATGCTGGCGCTCTTCTCTCTGGCCGGTATTCCTCCTTTTGCCGGATTTTTCAGCAAGTTCTTTATTTTCTATGCTGCCGTCGAGGAAGGATTCTATGTGCTGGTGTTCATCGCCCTGCTCAATACCATTATCTCGCTCTATTACTATCTGCTGGTGGTGAAGGCGATGTTTATCCGTCAAGACGATTGTGTGATACCGACCATTCAGAGCGACGGAGCTTCGAAACTCAGCATCTCGCTGTGTGTGCTCGGTGTGCTGCTTGTGGGCCTCATTAGCGGCATCTATTCATCGATAGCACCGCTTTCCTTTGGCATGTAATTTCTGATAGATATATACGACAGGTAAGGCGTCGGGAAAGAAACTTCCCGACGCCTTATTTATATTGATTCGCGCTTTTCTACAATATGGGTCGCAATGCTACCGGGTCGGTAGATATAATTTAGAAGGGGCACAACAATCGTTTGGATTTGTTATGCCCCTTCGGATTAAAGGTTTACAAAGTCGACGGGTTGGATAGAATGTCAACGACCCGTTGAGAGGTTGAGGAACGGTTTATTGCACGCCCGAGGTCTCTACCTCTTTGTTGATTTTCTTGATAAGGCCTTGCAGCACGCTGCCGGGACCTACTTCGGTAAACGAGGTGGCACCGTCGGCAATCATGTTGAGCACCGATTGTGTCCAGCGTACCGGAGCGGTAAGTTGGGCTATCAGGTTGGCTTTGATGGCGGCAGGGTCGGTTACAGCCTGTGCGCTTACGTTTTGGTAAACGGGGCATTTTGGCTCGAAGAACTGGGTGTGAGCAATAGCTTCGGCCAGTTCTGCGCGGGCCGGTTCCATCAGCGGTGAGTGGAAGGCGCCACCCACTTTCAGTTTCAGGGCACGTTTGGCTCCGGCGGCAAGCATCTTCTCGCAAGCAGCGTCGATACCTTTTTCGTCGCCCGAGATAACGACCTGTCCCGGGCAGTTGTAGTTGGCCGGAACGACAACGCCTTCGGTTACCGAAGCGCAGATTTCTTCTATTTTCTCATCGGGGAGAGCCAATACGGCTGCCATGGTCGAGGGAGTAGCCTCGCAGGCTTTCTGCATGGCGCGGGCACGGGCAGCTACCAGGCGTACGCCGTCTTCAAACGAAAGGGCTCCGGCAGCAACCAGGGCCGAGAATTCGCCGAGCGAGTGCCCGGCTACCATGTCGGGGCAGAAGGCTTCACCCATTGTTTTGGCGAGAATCACCGAGTGCAGGAAGATGGCCGGTTGGGTAACCTTGGTCTGACGCAGGTCTTCGTCGGTTCCGGCAAACATCAGGTCGGTGATGCGGAAACCTAATATCTCGTTGGCTTTCTCAAACATGACTTTGGCTTCGCTGTTGGTGTCGTACAGCTCTTTGCCCATGCCTACGAATTGGGCGCCTTGTCCCGGAAATACAAATGCTTTCATAATCGTTAGGTTATAATGTTTTTGTAAAAACTGCACAAAGGTAGTTATTTTTTGTCGAAAAGTTGGTTTTTGCTCGGCTAATCGGCCTTGTCTGCCCATAAGTTGCGAGAAAATGATATAAATCATGGGTTAAAGGCGACAAAATTACTTTGTCGTGTCGGAAATTGAGTAGAAAAAGTCGAATTTACCGAAAAAACTTTCGGAGCTTCTATGCGTTTTCTGCCCTATTGCCTATCTTTGTCGTGAATTAAGTACCGTATATGATAAAGAATTTGTTGTTTGTTTGTGCTGTATGCCTGCCGGGAGTGCTTAGTGCCCAGTCGGAGAGGGTTGAGTTGTTGCCTTATGGCGACATGGAGCGATGGACGACTCGCATCATCAAGGAGTCGGCCCTGCTGGGTGGTGCCACCAAGGAGGTGTATCACATAGGACCCGAGCAGACCATCAACGGAGCCGAGCCTTGGGTGCGGGAGTCGAGCGACTCGCCGTGGGGAGGTTCGAGTGTGTGGGCCAGCCCTGTGGGTATCGACAAGGTGAGTGTAACCGTCTTTCCCGAGGAGCGTGAGCCGGGAAATAGGTGTGCCCGCCTCGAAGTGCGCAAGGAGACCTGCAAGGCACTCGGTATGGTGAACATTACGGTGGTCGCCACCGGTTCGGTGTTTTTGGGTGCCGTAAAAGAGCCTGTGAAGAATGCCAAGAATCCGCAAGGTAAACTCGACCAGGGCATTCCTTTCACCCAACGTCCCAAAGCGTTGCAACTCGACTATAAATTGCAGTTGGCCGACCAGTTGGTGAAGGCTACCGGCCTCCGCTCATCGGAGATTGAAGGCAAGGACAATGCCGAGATAAGTCTCTACCTCATACAGCGCTGGGAAGACGAGGAGGGCAATGTCTATGCCCGCCGGGTGGGTACGGCCTACCACAAGTTTACCGAGTCTGTTGCCGAGTGGCAGAACGGCTATCGCATACCCATCTATTACGGCGACATCAGTAATGAATCCTGTTACACCCCCGAGATGGCCCTCGTCTTGCCCGATGGCCCTCGCTACACGACCAACAGCCGGGGCGAGAATGTGCCCATACAAGTGGTGGGTTGGGCCGACGCCGATGCACAGCCCACGCATCTGATGCTGCGCATCTCTTCGGGCGACAAGGGAGCCTTTATAGGTGCTGTGGGTACCTGCTTCTGGATAGACAATGTTTCGCTCGTGTATTGAGCGGTTGGGTGCAAAGGCACAGATTGTGTCTCCCTGCCATAGACATGAGAAATATATAAATAACGGGCAGCATAAAATGCTGCCCGTTATTTTATCGCTTATGCTGTTTTTCTATTTCTTTGAGCGTAATCCCAATGACATAATAGTGCGGGAGTCTATCGAAAATCTCTTCTGTCATTTCTGCGGTAATGTTTCCGTAGCATGAGCGGGACATGTTGTGCTTCTCATCGAAGAAATAAGAGTTGTAGATAATGAGAGGAATTTCTTGTGTTTTTTTCGTTACCGGGGCAATTTCGAATGTGCGAAAATCGTATATGGGTTTTTTGTTTTGAGGGAGGGCCTCAATTTTTACTTGTTTGTTAATCGACCCAAGAGGACAGCTCATGGTGATGGTCACGGTAGAATCGTTTTCCGGTGTAACGTATATACTCATCTGATTTAGGGTCCAATATTTAGCCTTTTTTGAGATGTCGAGGTTAAGAGCCTTTATGAATGCAGCACGTTCATCGGCCTTTTCAGGCAGGTCTTGCCGGTTTCGTCCTATTTTGAAATTGGCGATACGGTTGGTTTTTTCCCCGAGTCTGTATTCATCGATATAGAAGTTGATATTGTATTCTTTTTTGTCGAGTTCGCTCAAATCGAAATGGGCTATGTGGATATTCATTTCTTCGAGGACATTTATAATATCTGTATGGGATATCTTGTCGGCTTTTATGCGAGGCTCTTTTTCTTGGGCATTGACGGGTAATAATAGGCTTGCGAATAATAATGTCAGGAACAGGTGTTTCATGATTTCGGGGTGTTTAGATTTTATACAATAGACGCACGGTAAACAGAAAGGTTACACTCTGCTGCAAAATTAGTTTAAATATTTGAAAGCCTGCTACGATGCAATTTGTTTTTTAGACGGGATATTATCCGCCACCAATGGCCATTGTGCCAGGGTGAGCTGTCCTGACTATGATATGCGGGCGAGGGCCGGCAAAATTTCTTGCCGGCTCTCGACTGTTGATAAATTGGAGGAAATTATTTCTCCCGCCTGTCGAGCCGGATACCTATTACATAGTAGTGGGGCGACAACGTGAAGACATCTTCACTCATGCTGCCAGTGATGTCGCCGTAGCAAGAGCGGCATATGTCGATTTTCGGATCGAACCAGAAGGAATTGTAAATGGCCAAGGGTATCTCCTGCCGTTGTTGGTCGGTAAGAGGTGCTATGGCGAAGGGGCGGAAATCATAGCGTATCAGCTTGTAGTAATATTGGGGTACGGCTTGCAACCGCACTTCTTTTATCGCATTCCTTCGTGGTGTGCGAATAACTATTTTTGAGATACTGTCGTTTTTGGGTACGAGATAGATGCTCATTTTATCAATGTGCCAGCGTGTGGCTTTTCTCGGAACATCGAGATTTTTCTTTTTGATAAATTCTTTGCGCTTGTCGGCATCTTCGGGTAGGGGTTGCCAGTTGTCTCCGATGGTAAGTTCGTAGTCGCGTTCTACTTTTTTACCATTCTTGTATTCGTCGATGTAGAGGGAGAGCTTGTAGGTATCGTTGCGAAGTGTACTTAAATCGTAGTTTACAATTCCTATCCCCATGGCATCAAATACTTCGTCGATGTCGATGCTGGCGTTTTGGTCGATTTCTATCGACCGTTCTTTTTTTTGCGCCGCCAGCGGGAGAAGAACGGTTGCCAGCAGGCCGATAAGCAACAGGCGTTTCATGGTCGTTGTGGTTTTCGGGTTTTCTGATGATTAATGTCGGAGTTTCTTTATTGCAAGAAGAAAACTTATTTCTCCCGCTTGTCGAGTATAAGAACGGGTACAAAATAGTGATGGGTCAGGCTGAAAAACTCATCGCTCATATCGGGCGAGATATCTCCATAACACGAGCGAGCCATGCCGGCTTCCTTGTCGAACCAGTTAGAACTGTAAACCGCAAGGGGTATTTCCTGGTGTTTTTGGTCGGTGAGTTGAATCTTATGAAAAGGACGGAAGTCGTATATCGGTTTGCTCTCCTCGGGCAGAGTTTGTAAATGAACTTCCCTGTAAACTGTGGCGGAGGGTGTATGAAGGACTATTTTTGATGTGCTGTCGTTTAGGGGCACGATATAGACATTTATCTCGTCGACGTGCCAACGTTTGGTTTTTCTCGGAACATCGAGATTTTTCTTTCTGATAAATTCTTTGCGCTGGTCGGCATCTTCGGGCAGGAGGTTCCAGTTGTCTCCGATGATATATCCATCGAATACTCGTTCGAGTTTTTCTCCATTTAGGTATTCGTCGATGTAGAGGGTGAGTTTGTAGGTCTCGTTGCGAAGTGCGCTCAGGTCGAAGTTTGCAATTTTTACCCCCATAGCATCGAATATGTTGTACACTTTGTCGGTAGGATAGATGATTTCTATCGACCGTTCTTTTTTTTGCGCCGCCAGCGGGAGAAGAACGGTTGCTAGCAGGCCGATAAGTAACAGGCGTTTCATGGTTGTTGTGGTTTTCAGGGTTTTGTTATTTCAAAGAAGAGAAGGATTTTGGGGGAGAATGTGATGCGGGTTACTCCGTCAGCGTGTCGATGACCCGGAAGAATGCCTCCTTGGGTTGTTGCAGGGTATCGAAGAGCAGCGGGTAGTCGCGGCGCCCCTTTACGGGGTGGTTGTTGAGCCAGGTGTGATTGTCGGCGATGCCCCACAGGGTAACCGACGAAATCTTGTCGCTGTTGCGGCGGAATACCTCGAAGAAGCGGGCGTAAGCCTCGGCCTGCCGCCGGCTTGTCTCGGCATCGTAGGGGAGGGTGGCTGTGGTTGCTTGGCGGGCGCCGTCGTGATAGTTGCCGTAGATGGTGAGGTCGAGCTCGGTGATGTGTATGTCGAGTCCCAGCATGGCAAAGGAGTCGACGGCTGCCTGTATCTGTTCGGCGGTAACCGCGTTGTTCCAGTGGGCCTGCATACCCACACCGTCGATGGGTACCCCCTCGGCCAGCAGTTGGCGCAGCATGGTGAGGGTGCGTTGCAGCTTGTCGGGGTAGACGAGGCTGTAATCGTTGTAGAAGAGTTTCATGTCGGGGCGTATGCGATGGGCCGTGCGGAAAGCCCAGGCAATGTAATCGGCTCCGCAGATGCGGTACCACGGCGAGTCTTGACGGTAGATACTCCCTTCGCCGTCGCGTTCGGCGATGGCCTCGTTCACGACGTCCCAGCAGAAGACGGTGCTGTCGAAGTGGGTGAGTACGGCGCGCATATAGGCTTCGGTGCGGCGGTAGAGTGCAGCCGAGTCGAGGTCGTTGCCGTTCTCGTCTTTGAAAAATGCGGCGGGCGCGTTGTGCCATATCAAGGTGTGTCCCCGCACTTTCATGCCGTTTTCGCGGGCAAAGTCGACGATGCGGTCGGCAGCGGCCCAGCGGTAGGTGGCACTGTCGTTGCCCGTCCACAGGGCATACATCTTCATGGCATTCTCGGCGGTGAGGGTGTTGACCTGTCTTTTCAGCAGTTCGCCCTCTCGGCCTTGCAGTTGGCGGGGCTCAACGGCGGCACCTATGTAGAACAGACCGTCGGCGGTGCCGGAGAGTGAGGGTATCGGAGTGTCGGTCTGGGCAAAGAGCGGAGCGCAGCCGCATATCGATACCAGGAGGATGAGGTGTTGGAATGCATTCATAAGGTTATAAATGTGTAGACGTAATACAAACGTACTGTTTTTTTTATAAAAAAGCGAGGAGAGACCCTTCGAAAATAAAGAAGAGCCTCTCCTCTGTTGTAACCTTTTTCAATCTTGTGGAAAAGAGGTCGAAACCTTTTTCCCTCTGACTTATAACGGAAAAAACACAAAAACTGTTTAGTCGAGCCCGGATGGGCTACCTGTGTGCGGGTGCATTTTTCCGGGCCCTCTGAATGTAAGACCCGCAAATGGGTCGAAAGTTACATGACCCGGTCGATATTTAACAGTTTTTACCGAAATCGTTTTCTCCTGTTATCGGCTTAGGATAGGGCCGGTACGAGGTATTTACACAAGGCATATCCGCCGAAGAGGAGCCACAGGTAGATGATGCCGGCCAGGTAGAAGGGCTTGGCACCGGCCTGTTTGAACTTGTCGATGCTGGTCTCGGCACCGAGGGCGGTCATGGCCATGGTGAGCAGGAAGTTGTCGAAGCTGTTGATGGCGCTGATACCGGCGGTCATGATGTCGGCGGGAATGAAGGTGAACGATTGCAGCAGGGAGTTGATGGCGATGACCAGCAGGAATCCGAACGCAAACCAGGGAACCGATATCTTGCTCTTTCCGTCGGCGGCAACATCGGTGTGGCGGGCACGGCGCACACGGGCTATGATGTAGCTCATGATGAGCAGTACGGGGGCCAGCATCATGACACGAATCATCTTGGTGATGGTGGCCTGGTCGGCCAGGTGCAGGGCGCCGTCGGGGTCCATGGCGTTGCCGGCGCCTACCACGTGGGCTACCTCATGCAGTGTGGCACCGGAGTAGATGGCCATCTCCTGAGCCGAGAGGTCGAAGATGCCGGCACGGTAGAGAATGGGGTAAAGAAACATCGAGAGCGTACCGAAGATGACTACCGTCGACACGGCGATGGCGGTCTTGTGCGGGGCACATTTCACAACGGGCTCGGCTCCCAGTACGGCGGCTGCTCCGCAGATGGCGCTACCGGTCGATACCATGAGCGAGGTTTTCTCGTCCATTTTCAGCAGTCGCCCGGTCACGACGCCCAGGAGCAGGGTGATGAAGATGACGATGACATCGATGATGATGGCCGGGAGGCCGATGGCAAGCACTTGTTGGAACGTGAGACGGAATCCGTAGAGAACGATACCCGTGCGCAGAATCTGCTTGGTGCAGAACTTGATGCCGGGAACCCAGGTCTCGGGAATGTAGTTGCGCAGGCTGTTGGCGTAGAGCATACCCAGAATGATACCTACGATGAGGGGACTGAGCGACAGGTCTTTTACCCATTGGAATTCGCTGATGTAAAAGGCCGAGAACGAAAACAGAGCGATGAGGAGAATGCCATGCGAGACGGCAGCTTTCTGTTCGGAAATCATAAAAATGCAGAATTAAAATTTGAAGCCGCAAAATTACGAAAAAAATGAAATAGAGCAGAGCCGTAGGGCGAATGTGTACAGAAAAATTCATTTACCTTGGTCGAAAGACTCTGCCCACAGTCCGATATTTCACAGAAAAGAGACGGTTTTGTCATCATATTGTTACAAAACACTTCTACCTTTGCTCACGAAAAAAAGGAGGACGAAAGGTTTGTGAGATTCTGTTTTTAGGTTTCGTAGGAGTCATTTCCTCCTTTGACAGGTAAAGGATTGTTATTGTTTTTTCGTTATAGTGTGTTGAAGGAGCTTCTCTGTCGAAGAGCGGCTCTTTTGTTGTGTGTAAACAGATGTTACAATCCTGTTACAAAATATTGTTTAACGACTTGGTGGCAAACAGTTTTGCCCGAAATAGCGTATATTTGCAAGACGTAATCTTTAAAAACAACAATTTGCGTAAAATGGAACAGAAGCATACTTACACGGGCTTGACCGATGAACAGGTCGTCGAGAGCCGTCGTTTGCATGGAGAGAATGTGTTGACCCCACCCAAGAAAAAATCGGTGTGGCTGCTTTTCTTGGAAAAATTCAACGACCCTATTATTAAGATATTGCTGATAGCCCTGCTGCTCTCGGTAGGTGTGGCCGTATATGAGTTTGTGAGCCTCGGTCACGGTGCCGAAGTCTTTTTTGAGCCGATAGGCATCTTTGTGGCAGTGATACTGGCCACGGCAGTAGGGTTCTTCTTTGAGCTGAGTGCCAATAAAAAGTTTGATATTCTCAATCAGGTCAACGACGATGTTCCGGTGAAGGTGATTCGCAACGGCAATATCTGTGAGATACCCAAAAAAGATGTTGTGGTCGACGATGTTGTCGTGCTTGAACTGGGTGAGGAGGTGCCGGCCGATGCCGTGCTGCTCGAAAGTGTCTCGTTGCAAATCAACGAGTCGACCCTTACCGGCGAGCCGGTGGTCTCGAAGACAACGGTCGAGGCCGATTTCGACGCCGATGCCACCTATCCCTCCAACGAGGTGCTGCGCGGCACCACTGTCGTCGACGGACATGGTGTGTGTCGCATCACGGCCGTGGGCGATGCCACCGAATATGGCAAGGTGTATGAGGGCTCGCAGATACAGAACGATACCAAGACACCCCTCAACCGTCAGCTCGACGGGCTGGGACGTCTCATCTCCTATGCCAGTTACACGATTGCCACACTGATTGTCGTGGCACGGCTTGTCCTGTTCTTTACGCAGAATACCTCGCCCGACTGGACCGAGACGGCCACCTACATCTTCCAGACCCTCATGATAGCCATCACCCTCGTTGTGGTGTCGGTGCCCGAAGGGTTACCCATGAGCATCGTGCTGAGTCTGGCGTTGAGCATGAAACGCATGTTGGCCACCAACAACCTGGTGCGCAAGATGCATGCCTGCGAGACGATGGGGGCGGTGTCGGTTATCTGCACCGACAAGACGGGTACCCTTACCAAGAACCAGATGCAGGTGGCTCAGGCCGATTTCTGGGCATTGGGTGACCGCTCGCTTACCGATAACGAATTGGGAAATCTTATACGCGAAGGCATTGCTGTCAACTCCACAGCCTTCCTCGACGAGGCCGGCGATAAACCCCGTGTCATCGGTAATCCCACCGAGGGGGCGCTGTTGCTGTGGTTGAAGGCCAAGGGCGAGAATTACCTCACATTGCGCGAGGACGCCGAGGTAGTCGACCAACTGACTTTCTCGACCGAACGCAAATATATGGCGACTATCGTCAAGTCTCCTCTTTTGGATAAAAAGGTACTTTATGTCAAGGGTGCCCCTGAGATAGTCCTGGGAGAGAGCCGTCGGGCTCTCACGTCGCAAGGCTTGATACCGGCGGCCGATTACAAGGCTGCGGTCGATGAGCAACTGCTCGCCTATCAGTCTCAGGCCATGCGTACCTTGGGCTTTGCCTATCAGATTCTTGACGATGACCAGCCCCGTTTTGCCAACGGGAGGTTATGCAACGTCGACCTCACGTTTATCGGTATCGTTGCCATCTCCGACCCTGTACGCGACGATGTGCCTGCTGCCATTCAGTCGTGTCTCGATGCCGGTGTGGCGGTGAAGATTGTTACCGGTGACACCCCGGGAACGGCCCGCGAGATAGGCCGTCAGATAGGACTTTGGCTCCCTACCGACGGCGATGCCAACCTCATGACCGGAGTGCAGTTTGCCGCTACACCTGATGAGGAGCTCTTGCGTCGCTTGCCCGACATAAAGATTATATCCCGTGCCCGCCCCATGGACAAGGAGCGGCTGGTGCGTCTCTTG
>CAJLYN010000023.1 GCA_905210875.1 uncultured Bacteroides sp.
TTACTTAAAACAGATTTCTCCAAAGAATTTATACATCAATAATTAAGATGATAAAAGATTATCAAAAACTTCTTACTGGCCTTGCCGGTGAATGTGCTGTAATGAAAGAGTTGTGTCTCAAAGGATGGTGCCCGTCAATGACCTATAACAACTGTCCGACAATAGACATTTTATGCTATCACCCCGAAAGCAAAAAAACAGTAGCGATTCAAGTTAAAACCGTTCAAGAAAAAATCGCCGGCAGAAAAATTTATGCATTTCCCGTAATGGGTAACCGAGATAACCGACAATCTTTTTACAAAGGAGTAAGCGGTCCATATATTTTCGTATATATCGATCACAACAATCATTTCAGATATTATATTCTCTCCAAAGAACAGTTTATCAACCTTTCAAGCAAAATAGAAGATGATTATGATAATCTCCCAAGAGAAAAAGAGATAAAACCAAATAGTCCGATGGCGATGCCCGTGAAATGCCTGCAAAGTTATGAAGACCAATGGGAGAATATTTGGCGTTAATTTTCATAGGATTATATCCACCTATGGAAATATAGATAATTTCCATAGGTGGATAGTCAATCTTTTAAGTTTAAAGAAGTTTAAAGAAGCAAACAAACCTTACCAACGGGTTCTCTTTTTATGTATTTTCGCCCATATTTATAGATTCACACAAAATGGTTGCGAAGAGAAGTAAAGCTGAGTGGATACGCCGCTATGTGAGTTTTGTTGTCATACTTTTTGTAATTGCCTTTGGCACCTCCCTGTCCATACGGGCCAACCTCGGGTCGTCGCCTATCTCGGCCCCGCCCTACATTTTATCGCTGGTACCCGGTGTAAACCTCACCATGGGGCAACTGACCATCTGCATGCATGTACTTTTTATTGCCATACAAGTGCTGCTCCTGCGCAAGAATTTTGAAAAGCGCCAATATACACAGATTCTTGTTTCATTTCTTTTCGGCTTCTACACCGACCTGACCATGTGGCTCACGGGTTTTCTGCAAATTCCTTTCGACATCAATCCGTTGATAGGCTATCCGCTGCGGTTTGTCGAGTTGCTCATTGGCGGGGCCATACTGGCTTTCGGCATTGCCTGCGAAGTGCGCTGCGACTCATTGATGCTTGCCGGTGAAGGGTTGCCCTTGGCGATTTCACGATTTCTCAACCGAGACTTTGGCAAGGTCAAAATATGCTCCGACACTACTTTGGTGTGCATTGGCACCCTTTTCATGTTTGTCTTCTTCGACGGTTGGAGTTGGGAAATGATAGGGGTAGGCACACTGGTCTCCATGTTCTATGTAGGCATGATGGTAAGGGTATTCTCGCCTCATATCAAGTGGCTCGACAACCTGTTCATACCCCGGGCGGAACGACTGGCCGTATCGGCAACATCGCCCACCGACGAATGGAGCGGAAACCGTATTATCACCATTGCCCGTATGTATGGGAGTGGAGGCAATGCCGTGGGTGAAGAGGTTGCCCGCCGATTGGGCTGTCCCTGCTACAACCGCCAAATTATAGATCAGACGGCGCAACAAATGGGCTATTCCACAGAATTTGTGGAGAAAAACGAACAGACTCTCTCTACCGGCCGATTGTGGGAACTGATATGCACCGACAGCGGTATACCGGCCTCACTGAATCCGTCGAAAGAAGATGCCATCTACGTCAGCCAGAGTCGTACCATCAGAGGGCTTGCCCATAACGGGCCGTGCGTAATTATTGGTCGACTGGGTAACTGGATTCTACGCGACGACCCTCACGTGCTGCGTGTATTTATCCGTTCAAGTCGGGATTTTGCCGTAAAACAAATCGTCGACAAACTTCATCTTTCGGAAGAAGAGGCCGCAAAAAAAATCGAGCGCGTAAATACCGGTCGCGCCAATCACTATTGGCACTATACAGGGAGACAATGGACCGATATCGGTGAATATGACCTCGTCATCAACACCGAACGCACCGGCATCGATGGGGCCGTAGAGATGATACTGCGCGCTGCACAAGAGATAAAATAGGCGCTCCCCCACACGCGCTTTTCAGCTATTTACACCTGCCAGAGAGGCAGAGGTAAGCGGCATCAACAGCCGCTACCGTCGATACTGCAAGCCGCACCCGAAACTACCGGACGCGAATGCAAGCCGGCCTCTTCAGGAGTAAGCGTTACCGTGCCGTCTTCCAACACAAAACAGGGAATGCCTACAGCACCCACACGTTTGGCTTGGGCAAAGACATCATTACCGTCTCTCAACCGGAGAAACTCTTTAAGATCTCTCACATTCCGGCCGATGTCAATCACTTCATACTTGTCATTACCTTTCACCTGCTCTTCTACATAAGTGCAATCGGGACAGGTTTCCATTCCGTATATCTTTATCATATAGCTTCATTTTAGGGTTCTCACCCGGGTAAATAATAACCGGGGTTCTGAGTCAATACCTTCCCCGGAGGTCCAAAAATAAGAATTTTCCCTTACATACAAGAGATGTGCTCCATGATTTTTCCATTGAAACTAATCATAGAACTCTCCCGAACAGTCCCTATATTCATTTCACACATTAACGATATACATCAGAAAAAGTTACCATCTCGCGTCTGTATGGGAGGAACAGAAAAATCGCCACACCAACGGTATATCCAGTTGCTATAATTTCTATCTTTGCACCGCTTTTAAGGTAAAAAAGAACGATGAGCGCCATAGTAACGCAAATGATTATCCTCTTTCTGCTGGTGATTGTAGGCTACTACCTCAGCAAGAAGAAGATGATGGACGCCGATTTCGACCGCAAGCTCTCCGATCTGGTTATCAACGTAACATGCCCCTGTCTGATACTCGCATCGGTAATGGGCGACACGCTTCCCGATAAAAATCTTATCGGCCCCCTGCTCATAGTGGGCTTCGCCACCTATGTCATACTCATTGGCTTAGCCTTTTTTTTACCACGGTATATGCCCATAAAACTCGACGAACGTGGAATATACAGCTTCATGCTCGCTTTTGGCAATGTAGGGTTTATCGGATATCCCATCGTGGCCTCTATATTTGGCCCCGAAGCCGTGTTTTACGCCAGCATTCTCAACTTTCCCAGCACGTTGCTGATATTCGTATTCGGCACCCTGTTTATCTCGGGTGGAAAAGGCAAATTACAATTCGACCGGCGCACCCTCTACTGCCCGGCCATGATAGCCTCTTATCTTTCCATATTGATTGTCGTTACAGGCTGGCAAGCTCCTCGTGTGATAAGCGCCCCTTGTATGCTCCTCGGCAATGTAACCGTACCGGCAGCGCTTCTTATCATCGGCTCGGCCATGGCTCAGGTGCCTATCAAGCGTATGTTCGGGAATCTGCCCATCTATCTCATGGCAGCCTTCCGACTGCTGCTGGTGCCGCTGCTGATACTCTACCTGTCGCGTCTGTGCCTGGTACCCGAAACGATTGCCGGCATCAATGTGGTATTGGCGGGTATGCCGGTCGCCTCTTACGGGACACTCTTCTGCATTAAATACCAACGCGGCGAGATAACCATGGCCGAAGGCACATTCATCACCACCTTGCTCTCTGTTATCAGTATTCCCCTACTCACCCTCTGCCTCTAAACGGCTGTCGCCCTGAATTGGCTGCTTCAAGACGAGATAGACACCTGCCCCTACCTTAAAACCATTCTTTAAATTCCCGGGCCTTTGCCTTACTCACAATAATCTTCTCGGGTACAGGCACTTTAAGATTTACCGTAAGACGGCCATTGAACCAGAGATGCACATCCTCGATGGCCTCCTTGGATATGATAAATTGACGATTGACACGAAAGAAACGGCGCGGGTCGAGCTGGTCGGCCAACTCATCGAGCGATTGTGGAAATGTGTATTTACACCTGTTCGTATCAACAGCCTTAACGACTCCATCGGAAATATAAAAATAGAGAATCGAGTGAACCGAAACCGGTACAAGCTTATCGCCCTTTGCCGGTATAAGAAAATGTGTTTTATAACTTTCTTCCTTTTTTAATTCCTTCATGATATGCGCCAAATCCAACTGATATGCATTATCACCAGAGGGCCGGCGACAAAGATTATCGAGTTTTGCAAGAGCATCTTCCAGATTTTTCTTACTGATGGGCTTTAAAAGATACGCTATGCTATTGACTCTGAAAGCGCGTAGTGCATATTCATCGTAAGCCGTGGTAAAAATAATGGGACAGGTAATATTGATGTGTTCAAAAATCTCGAAAGCAGAACCATCGGCAAGGTGTATGTCCATAAACACCAGGTCGGGCATGGGGTTTTTATGGAACCAACTTATCGTGTCTACGATACTATCTGTCTCTCCCACGACTTCGGGGTGCTCAGGTATTTCTTCCAATACGGCTCTCAGATTACGTGCGGCTGCTTTCTCATCTTCAATTATAAGGGCCTTCATATCAACGGTATGGTTACTGTAAAGACATTATTTTCATTAGAAATCTCTATATTCTTCATGAAAAGAAGACGATATCGCTTTGCCAGATTATCAAGACCGATTCTTGTGCTTCTATTGTTTGAAGTAATCTTGGATTGTATCGGGTTACTGACCGAAAGGGTGTCGTTCACGGCGGTGATTGATATATGCAACGGTTTGCGATTGCTAATCTCGTTATGCTTAATTGCATTTTCGACAAGCATCTGTACAGTCATCGGAGGGAGCTCTTTCTGCAAAGCTTTAGGACTGATGTCCAAGTCGAAGACAAGATTGTCCTCATACCTCATCTTCATCAGATAAATATAAGAATTGACAAATGTCATCTCTTCTTCCAATGAGACCAGATGCGAATCGTTGTCTTGGAGGGTATATCGCAATACATGCGAAAGTTCCTGAAGATAATTTTGCGCCTTGTCGGGCGATTCCCGAATAAGGGCCGAAAGGGTATTGAGCGAATTAAAAAGCATATGAGGATTGAACTGATTCTTTAATGCCTCATATTGATTTTCGATATTTTCGGCTCTCAACTGGTGATTCTCCAACTGAATGCAATTGCTTTTGTGATTTTGATACATCAAATAGCTGCTCCCGGTGACCATGATGGAGATAAGAAAATCTCGCAACGGATGTAAATAATGATGCAATGTAGCATCTATCGCCGGAATGTCGAGTCGCTGATGTAGGAATATAAACCCTTTGGCTATCAGGCTGCTTGCAATCCACGTAACAACAAATGCACACAGCAACTTCTTCCAACTGATTTCAACATGGGAATTATTGAAATGGAACAACTTTTCATTAAGGAAATAGAGCAACAACAAAGATATGTAGGTAAACAACATTTCGTTGCACACATCAATCCAATCCATACCCGGAAAAAGCAATGGATCTTTATGAGAATCCAATAGCGCAACGATTTCGGGGAAATGAGTCATAAACGCCACCATTAAGGAGATGGCGTTTACGATGACAAGGTATTTCTGGAATACAGACAGGTTCATGCAACAAATGTAATTGTTTTATCTGATTTTAGTTGCCGAGACATACATTCCCGGACGGAATTCCGATACAGGGTCTTCTATATTCAGATAAAGATTGATTGAACGATTGGTCTCATTCACCATTTGATCGATGGAGAACAACGTGGCTTTAAAGCTTTTCGCTCCCATTCCATTGACATGAAAATCAAACTTATCGCCTATTTTCAGATGAGAAAGGTCTTTCTCATAAGCCGTCAACTGCAATATAGGAGCGCTCTTGTCGATAATATCGCAAATCGGTTCTCCACTGTTGAAATACTTACCAACGTTAAGGTCGAGATTGGTTACGTAGCCACTGATAGGTGCCGTAATGCTCATATAGGGGCTGATGCCATTTCGTTTCAACTTTGCAGGAGAAACGCCCAATATTTGTAATTGAGCCGCCGATGCGTCCATCTTGCTTTTCATAGCCAGATAATCGGCTTTACTCTGCTGAAGGCGTTTCTGTGATGCAGCCTCTTTCAACGCCAGACTTTCTTGCCGTTGATACTCTTTTTCCAGGAACTCCACTTGAGAGGCTGTTTCGAGGTACTGCTGTTGAAGAGTAATAAAGTCCATGTTTTCAAGCGTTGCCAGTTCGGCCCCTTTTTCTACATATTTCCCGGGGAACAAGTTTACGCTATGAAGCGAGCCTCCCATAGGCAAGGTAATGGTAACATGTTTCTTGGGAGACAACATGATTATTCCGTTGAAACTTGGGGCATTTGCCACAGCAGTGGCCGACGTATGTCCATCAATTTCTTGTTCTGTCATAGCAACGGTATCTGCCGCAGGTATTTCAGGAGAAGGGGTCGACACAGGCTCAGCCGGTTGGGTCTTGCCACATGAGGTAACGACCCACAATAAAGCCATCGGAAGAAGTATCTTTTTCATATATCTAAATTTGTTTTTTAATCGGTATATAATTCTATCTCCAAAATCGATACGTTATAATTGTATATCGTCTCGATGTAGTTTCTCATGATTTCGCGAGCCGAATTCAGGCTTTGTACCAATGTGGCAATATCGGTCTCACTCTCCTTAAACTTCAACAGTGCACTTTCTTGGAGAGAAGAGGCCTCTTTCAAAGCAGCATTCTGGAAATAGTCAAGACTTCGGCGCTGCTGAGCAATCTGTCGATAAAGTTCTTCTACCTTATTCTCCAATTGCTTGCAATTGCTCTCATTTTCCCATTCGGCTATGCGAAGGTCGACTTTGGCCTGCTTGCTGCGACTACGCTGCGGGAAAAAGAGCAAAGGGGCTGATACGCCTACCGTCCAGGCATTTAATCGGTTCAACGGATAGATTTTCTGTTGTGTATATCCGACAGAAAATTCCGGGAAAAATTTACTTCTCTCTATACGCAACATATCTTTTTTCTCCTGCACCTGAGCCGTAAAATAGCCTATATAGTTGTGCGATATCGGCATTAACTCAGCCATGAACGGCTGTATCGTCAGAACCGTATCTCGTGGGAGAATGTCATCGGGCGAATAACAGGCCCAGGTAAACCGTCTTGCCGCCAACTGCACTTCCTCACAAGCCTGCATCCAGCGTGTGTGAATATCCGACGCCGCAGCAGCAATCATGTTCCGCTCGGCCAAGTCGATATCGCCCTGCTGATAACGCAATTCACCACTCTCGCGAAGTTTCTGCGACAACTGCTCCTGCTCATCGTAAAGCGACTTCACCTGACAGGCATACTGATAATAGTACCAGCAGCGTTTCACCTCAGCCACCACCTCCTTCTTTACCAAGTCGCGATAATGCTCGCCTTTGGTGATGAGGGTATTGACCAGCGCATTCTTATAGAACGGTGTAAGAAAAGAACCCAACGATTGCTCTATCACTATTTCATGGTCTTTCCGATAGGTATCGTTCAATTGTCCCCACGAGTAACTGAATGACGTACTTCCACCATCCCACACTTCTCCTTTGGCAGCCCGGCTCCGCTCAATGTCGGCTCCGGCTATTTTAAGTCGAGGATTATTCTGCATGGCAATGTCGAGTGCCTCATCGAGCGATACCAATCTTGTCTGCCCATCGGCAGCATTTGCCATAAATGGAAGAGCTATCAACAATGCCACCAAAGAGACCTTTGAAAGATTCTTCGCCATATTTCCATTGTGTCGACGCTTCCACAGCAGGGTATTGGCATTGACAAGCCGGTAGAACACCGGGATAACAATCAAGGTAAGAATGGTCGACACAATCAACCCTCCTATTACAACCGTTGCCAACGGACGTTGTACCTCAGCTCCTGCTGACTGAGCCACGGCCATGGGCACAAAACCCAAGGAAGCAACCAGTCCGGTGAGGACTACCGGGCGGAGCAGATGCGGACAACCTTTATAGATAATCTTATCGGTACTCATGGGATACTTATTTCGCTTTCGTAAATCATTGAAATGGTTAATCATCAATATACCGTTCAGCACCGCCACACCAAAAAGGGCGATAAATCCCACTCCTGCAGAAATACTGAACGGAAGATCCCGAATCCAGAGAGCGATGATGCCACCAATCAGAGAAAGAGGGACGGTCGAAAATACCACCAAAGAATAAACCACACTCTTAAATGCAAAGAACAGCAGAAGCAGAATTAATACGAGAGCAATAGGTATGACAATCGACAGCGTGTCAATCGCATTCTGTAAATTCTCAAATTGGCCACCGTACTCGAAATAATAGCCGGGTTGTAATTTGACATTCTTGTCAAGTGTTTCGCTTATCTGTGCCACAACCTGCTGGATGTCGGCATCGCGCACGTTGACTCCAATGGCAACTCGCCGTTTGGTAGCATCGCGGTTAATCTGCAACGGGCCCTCTTCCAAGTCGATAGATGCCACTTCACTCACAGGAATCTGGATACCTTCACTCGAACGGACAAACAACTTGTCAATGTTGAGGTCTTTTACTTTCTGATTGTCCAGTCTTACAACCATATCGAAGCGACGTTCGTTTTCAAACACAACGCCTGCTATTTCTCCGGCATAAGCTGTTCGAATTATGGTATTAAGTTCCTCTATATCGATGCCGTAACGAGCAATCTTCCCACGGTCATAATGGATAAGCAGTTGCGGAAGACCCATGGCCTGTTCCACAATGACATCAGACGCGCCCGGTATCTGTTCGATATAACGTGCTGCTTCCTTGGCTTTGGCATACAGTTCTTCCATATCCTCGCCATAGAGTTTAATGGCAATATCGGCTTTGGCTCCTGTCATAAGTTCATTGAACCGCAATTGAATCGGCTGACTGAAATTGAACTCGGCACCAGATATAGATTCGAGCGATTTTTTCATCTTCTCTACCATCTCGGCTCGGCTGGCAGCAGATGTCCACTCACTAAATGGCTTCATCACAATCATTACATCAGCGTCTTCCACAGCCATTGGGTCAGTGGGAACTTCTGCCGTGCCGATTTTTGCCACTACATGTTTTATTTCAGGAAAGTCTTGTTTTAGTTTCTTTTCAGCAGCCAAGGATATCTCAATGCTTTTACTCAACGAACTTCCTGCCGGCAAGGTCATCTGCATGGCAAAATCGCCCTCATCGAGAGTCGGTATAAACTCGGCTCCCAAACGTGTAAAAATAAACAACGAAGCTATAAGCAAAGCAAAGGCCGATGCCAGAGTTTCCCAACCGTGTCTCAAACAAAAATCCAACGTTTCTTTGTATGCTCTGTTCAATCGTTCAAAGAATTTATCAGCAAATGTTCGTTTGGACGAAATAGTCCGTTTAAGAAATATCGACGCCATCATCGGCACATAAGTAAGCGACAACAGCAGGGCACCTATAATGCAGAAGACCAATGTCTTTGCCATAGGCGTAAA
This sequence comes from uncultured Bacteroides sp., assembly GCA_905210875.1. Lineage (GTDB taxonomy): Bacteria > Bacteroidota > Bacteroidia > Bacteroidales > UBA11471 > Caccoplasma. The sequence continues at coordinate 9,311 of CAJLYN010000023.1, forward strand.
GTATTTTCCTTCAATACCTTTTAGAGTCAAAATCGGGAAGAATACAATCAAAATAATGATAGCGGCAAACGTGGCACTGCGCACGACATTTCCGGCTCCTGCTATTACCTCCTCATCCATTTCTGTCGAAGAAAGATGTTTCCCGGCAAGCCGCTTGCCATAAATATGGGCAAGGATTCCTTCGAGTATGACAATCGAACCATCGACGACAATACCAAAATCGATGGCCCCCAAGCTCATCAAGTTGGCCGACACACCAAACAGTCTCATCATTATAAATCCGAACAACATGGCAAGAGGTATGACCGATGCCACAATGATGCCGGCACGCACATTGCCCAGAAAAAGTATCAGCACAACAAAAACGATCAATGCGCCTTCTATCAGGTTGCGTATTACGGTTGCAATATTTCGGTTCACCAGTTCGGAACGATTCAAATAAGGCTCAACACTAATACCCTCGGGGAGCATCTTCTGTACCTGGTCTACCCTTTTTTGGAGCTCCTGTGTCACAACATTCGCGTTGGCACCTTTCAACATCATGGCAATACCACCGACACACTCACCTTCGCCGTCTTTGGTCATGGCTCCGAAGCGCTTGGGCGAACCATATCTCACCTTGCTGATATCGCTCACTCGCACAGGAATCCCGCCACGGTTTGCAACGACAATCTGCTCGATGTCTTCCAAACTCTCAATCATACCCTCGGAGCGTATATAGTATGCCTTGGCATCTTTTTCGATATAACTTCCGCCCGTATTTTGGTTATTTTTAGTGAGTGCATTGAATACATCGCCGATGGTTATGTTCAACGAATATAGGGCATCGGGGTCGACAGCCACTTCGTATTGTTTCAGATATCCGCCAAAACTATTAATCTCCACTATACCCGGGATACCCGACAACTGTCTTTTTACAATCCAGTCCTGAATGGTACGCAACTCCATGGCATCGTATTTCTTTTCATAGCCGGGAGCTACTTTCAACACATACTGGTAAATCTCTCCCAAGCCGGTAGTAATCGGCATCAGTTCTGGCGTACCCAACTCGGGCGGTATTTCACCCGACACAGCCTGTATTTGTTCGTTGATTAACTGTCGTGCATCAAGTACAGGCACATCTTCTTTAAATACCACTGTCACCAAAGAGAGCCCAAAGCGCGATACTGAACGTATCTCTTCTACATTCATGATATTGCTCATACTCACCTCGATAGGGAAGGTAATGAGTTGCTCTACTTCCTGAGGTGCAAGCGTAGGTGAGACGGTAACGATTTGCACCTGATTGTTTGTAATATCGGGCACGGCATCAATAGGCAAGGTCCACATCGAATAGATGCCTCCTACCAACAACAGCAGTGTAGCCAAAGCTACAAACATTTTTTTCTTAATAGAGAAGCTGACAATTTTATCAAACATTTGCCTTACAGTTTAAATAAAACTAAACTTTATTTCAGGCAAAATTAAATCGCGTAAACCTTTTTAATAAAACAGCTTCTCTCGAAACGGACAAATTTACCGGTGAACCGCCCAACTTTTGATGTGAAATACTTCGAGGCTCCTCTCCTGCTTTATCGTCTGATATTTTCTCTCAAACGGTCTCTTGAAATTGGCAGGCACTCACTCTTGTATAGTGCTGTAACATCGCCACACTTTTTCTATTGTTAAGGCATGAAAATTCTTTACCCTCCGCTTTCCGGTGTATGAACCCGATTGGGAGAAATAAATCCAATCGGTGCCCCTCTGTTACACCAACAATGTGTCGATTGTCCGATCAGAGACATTCGGCAGAATCTTTTTAAGTTGAGACATAATCCGCTCTCGCGACTCTTCTGGCGTATGATTGGGATGACAAGCCGATTTTCCCCATAAAATCTCAGGGGTAGTGAGCAAAGCCCTCCCCCAACCATATTTGTGTCCATGTCTATCACGAGGATACACAAAATCTTCGGTGACAATATAGCAACCCATTTCCAGTCGGCCCAGATAAGAATCAAACCGGCTTCTCATTTTCGGCCCCGTAAAGCCACATTCCACACGCAAGTCTTTAACCGTAAGGCTACCGTTACTTTTCAAAATATCCAGAATACACGCTTCCACACTTCCATCTTCGGGGTAAGGATAAACACTGCGTCGGAAATTACAAAAATCGGGCCACCACTCCCGGCTGACAAAGGCTGCTTTACGACGGATAAACTTACCGTATGCACACTCGCTTTCCTGCAATATAGAACCTTTCCATTCCCATAACGGCCACTCCCATCCGCCATCAGGAGCCGGCCTATATCGGCAATCTTCATCTACCGCTTCATCGGCCGACCAGCCGATAATGCCCAAGCTCAACAACGGCAAGAATCCGACCTCATTGATGTAATCAATCAGTTCAGGGCATGAATGTAAAAAACCTTGTTTCATTTGGCACATCTCTAATTAATGACTTCAATGATTACTTTCAGACGACAATCACACACGATTGTTGCAAGACATTATAAACTCAGAGGATATATGTTGATGCCTCTTTTCAAGCAATACCCAGCAACTCAATCTCAAAGACAAGCGTCGAGCCACCGGGAATGCCGGGTTGTGAAAACTTTCCGTATCCCATCTCGGCAGGAATATACAGCTCCCACTTATCACCGATACACATGTGCTGCATCGCGATAATCCAACCCTCAATCAAGTCGTTCAGGCGGAACGCTATGGGCGTTCCACCACGGCTGCTGTCAAATTTCTTGCCGTCGATGGTCCACCCCGTATAGTGAGCGGTAACGACGCTCCTGAGGTTCGGGTGTTTTCCATCGTTCCGACCATCGGCTATCACTTTGTAAAACACACCTTTAGGAAGTGGCTTGACCCCCTCCTCTCTTGATTTGGCCTCCAACCAGTCGCGGTTGGCCTGCATATATTCCTGTCGGTTCATAAATCCAAAGATTTAATTCGTACACGCACATCGAAGACATCGGCTCAATCGTCTGAACTCGCCATCTGTCGTGACAGACAAAAATAGGAAATCTTCCCGACAATCGGCCCACTTTTTACAGCGGAAACGGAAACAAGCCACATCGAGACTGGAATTTCCGGCATCTCAGCGGCCAACTTTATCAATTTGGTACAAAGAAAGATAATTTTGGTATCTGCAAGCCCAACCGGCTATCCTATCTTTGCAATAGATAAAAAACCCTCTTCACACAAGGTAAAAGCCGATATTCGTTATTCAGAAAAAACGCATTAAAGAACTACTCCATGACGGTATGCATTAAATCTCTGATACAGAACATGAACATTGTGGTAGGCTGCACAATCGGGTGTGGCTACTGCTATGCCAGGAATAATTGCAACAGATTCGGCATGACCGAGAACTTCTCCGTGCCGGAGTATATGGCCAGGAAGTTGCGCCTCATGGACAATCCGAAACCACACGTCTGGTTGATGACAGGCATGAGCGATTTCTCCGACTGGACATCGGCGTGGAAAAAAGAGATCTTCGACCGCATGGCACAGAATCCTCAACATGCCTACATTTTCCTGACAAAACGACCCGAACGCGCCCACTTCAAGACCGACAACGAGAACGCATGGATGGGGGTCACCGTGACCCGGGCATCGGAGAAGAAACGGCTCGATGACTTGAAGACACACATCGAGGCAAAACATTACCACGCCACATTTGAGCCTCTTTTTGAAGATATAGGCGAAATAGACCTGAACGGGTATGAATGGGTTGTCGTAGGAACAGAAACCGGAAAAAGAAAAGGCAAAATCGACGCCAAACCCGAATGGGTGCTTCATATTGTGGAACAGGCCAGGAAAAACAACATACCCGTTTTCATGAAAGAAGACCTCCTGCCCATAATGGGCGAAGAAAACATGATACAGGAACTGCCACAACAATTCATAAAGAAAGTATGGAAAAAGAGATAATCAAAGAGATCAACGTTCAGAGCGTCATGACCAAATCTTCGTTACCAGTGGGAGGTTTCTCGGTCAATCCGTATGTAGGCTGTCCACATGCCTGTAAATACTGCTATGCCTCGTTTATGAAACGATTTACGGGACACTCCGAAGCCTGGGGAACATTTCTCGACGTAAAACACTGGAAACCCATTGACAACCCGCACAAATACGATGGACAGCGAATTGTCATAGGTTCTGTAACAGATGGATACAATCCATACGAAGAAATATTCGGCAGGACACGGAAACTGCTGGAAGAACTAAGTGGAACCGATGCCGAAATTATGATTTGCTCCAAGTCAGACCTGGTGTTGCGCGACCTCGACCTGCTGAAACACTTTCCCAAAGTAACCGTATCATGGTCGGTCAACACACTCGATGAGCAGTTCAGGGCCGACATGGACCGAGCTGTGAGCATTGAACGCAGACTGGAAGCCATGAAACAAGTCTACCTTGCCGGTATTCGCACCGTATGCTTCGTCTCCCCCATCTTTCCCGGCATTACCGACGTAAAGGCAATTATCGACCATGTCAAAAACTTTACCGACCTGATATGGCTGGAAAATCTGAACCTACGGGGCCAGTTCAAAGGAAGTATCATGAATTACATACGGGAAAAATATCCGTCGCTTGCCCCACTCTACGACGAAATCTACAACAAAAAACGGCAAGAATACTGGCAATGCCTGGAACAGGAAATCTCGGCATATGCCCAACAAGAGGGATATCCCTACCACATAAATGACCTCCCCTATGGACGCTCTCAAAAAGGGAAACCCGTCATCGTCAACTACTTTTACCACGAAAAGATAAAGTTACACAGATAAACCGTCGCCGATTGTAAAAACGGCCAAAATCTCATATAGACGGTCGTTGGGGAGTGGACATTAAACCGCTGTCTTCCATGGACTTCTCATCACCTGACAGAGGCCATAAACCCACCGATTGTCTGCCCTGTCATTTGCTTGAAAAAGCGCATTAAATGATTAGGCTCTGAAAAATGCAGACGATAGGCAATCTCTTTTACCGACAAATCGCCAAATAAGAGATCGCTCTTCACCTCTTGCAGCAAACGCTGCTTCAACAGATGGACTGCCGACAAGCCAAACTCCCTCATGACGGCCTTGTTGAGCGAAACCCGACTGATATTCATCATCTCGGCATAATCGGTGACACGAGTCTTCTCGGAAATGTTCTTTTCAAGAAGCTCTTTATACTGATAGGCATAATTATTCAGAGGAGGCACAAATGGCAGTCCGAAACGGTCAGCATAGAACCGGTTCAATAATAGCAGGAACTGATATAGACAGGCAACAATCATGTGATAGCTATCGGCAACAGGCTCCCGCAACTCGTTTTTTATTTGAAACAGAAGCCTCAGAAAAGGCGACATCGCCTCTCTGTTCATATCAAAATCTGTGGGATAATCGTGCTGATAGCAGTACAGCAGCCTATACATAAAATATTTGTCCGACAGAAAATTATTTATAAACTCCTCTTGAAAGATGAGAAACGTATAGTCCAACTTATCCAAATCGACATGCCATTCCTGCAACTGGAAAGGCGATATGACCAACACCATGTCGGGGTGCAGTTCGACTCTCTTACCGGCCAAGAGCATATATCCTTCGGCCCGACGGAAGAAATAGAACTCAAAAAAATCTGTCTTATACTGCTTGCTAAGATTAAACCAACCCGGCTTTTCAGAATTATCGGCCGTATTTAATAGAAAATCTACGCCACAAGCACTTTTTGAATATTTCAACAAGGAAACAGGCTGCCCCATTTCTCCGAGAAACACCCCTACTCTGTTTTTCTGTCTCATTACCATATCCGTTTATTACACATGACAAATCTTTGGTAGTGTTTCATTTAGTGTATCCAAAAAAAATCTTCAGATTTTTTAGTTTGAAAACCATGATAGAAGAGTTGGCCGTTCCTTGCCAAGAATATCCAACTCACTTATACCACATCAGTTCTCATTAGCACGCTCTATCACGCATGTCTCAACGAGGAGCGCCCCCATCAGGAAAAGACATCTGTGCAAAACTGGTACTAAAATCGACATTGTGTCCAAGCAAAGATTCTCATATCGACAAAGATAACTCTTTTATCGACAAGCCTTCGATAAAAGAGAAAATCGCATCAATCATACACGATAGCACCACGACGGGCCTCATCGCCGGGTTGTTGCGCTTGCCGATCACGTTGATAGACATATTTCAGAAATGCAATACGATAAGCCATTGTCGGATGATCGTCCGTCTTGGCCGACTTCATGTATAAATCGTTCTCGTCCAGTAGTTGAAGCGCCATAATGTAGGCATATCCACCCAATCCGATGGCTTCACAGAATCTGTAAGCCATCAGGTCTGACTGAATTTCCTGCTCCCGGGAATATTTAAATTGAAAATAGTAAGCTTCCGACGTAATGGCATCATAGAGACGGGTCGAGGTAAGACCAATATTATCGTAGTACGACTGATCATACTCAACACCATTTGCCGCTCCATACATGGTGGTTGCCGTCATCGTCGCCGCATACAACCCAGCTGCAATACCTCCCCATATCTTGCGTTTCCGCTCTTTCTCATACTGTTTCCAAAGATTCAGCAATGAATGTTGACACAAAAAATGAGTCATCTCATGCGCACAGACCCCAAGAAGCAGATGGTTATTGAAATTATATTTCAACACAAGACCACTGGTTAAATATATATGTCCATAGGGTGTCGCAAAGGCATTTGGATCACTAGCCGGATAAATCCGGAAATCAAGAATTCCAATTCCACTACCACCTGTAAGAGAACGCACAAGACCGCTCTCGATTTCGCCGGGCTTAAAGGGCGCACACCGCTTCAACGACAGAAAGAGCGCATTCTGACCCGACTGTAACTCGTCCAACGCTTTCTGCAGCATCTTACGTTTCCGCTTCTTCCCTAACTCCGCCTGCAATTCCACATACGATGCGTCTCTACACATTAGCTGCTGCCAGAAGTCAACGGCAGCATTTGTTGGGACAGGGAATACTCTCGCGACATCATCGATATCATACTTCTCCAAGTATTCTATAAACTGATTCCGAGTCCTTCGGCTTAAATCCAACTCCATCAACACGGTTTCGCAATTCAACAAGTGGTTGTAATCATCGGTAGCCTTATCATATCCACATTTACTCGACAAATACAAAAGATTCATGCCCTTATTTTCTTCCCCCATAAAAAAAGAGTTATAGGCATAGAGATACAATTTCTGCCCCAGCAAATCCTTATTATCGGACAGAAACACTTGGGTGATGTCCAAT
>CAJLYN010000024.1 GCA_905210875.1 uncultured Bacteroides sp.
ATGGGCAGCAGCGGGGCAACGCCCACACCGCCTCCGCAGCATACGACCGTCCCCACTTTTTCGATGTGGGTGGCTTGTCCCAACGGACCCACGACATCGGTAATGTAGTCGCCTACTTCGAGGGCACACAATTTGCGGGTGGATTTACCGACGGCTTGGATAACGAGAGTGATGGTGCCCCGTTCGGGGTCGGACGATGTGATGGTCAGGGGTATGCGTTCGCCTTTTTCTCCGGTGCGGACAATGACGAAGTGTCCGGCTTTGCGGGCTTTGGCAATGAGCGGCGCTTCTACGTCGAATTTTACGACGTTGATCGAGAAATGCTCTTTGCTGACAATTTTATTCATGTGATGGGTTGCGTATTTATATTGTGATGCAAAGATAGGTATTTTTATGGTAAAATGATATTGTTCTGTGTAAATACTCCCGCATTGCCCGCTGGAAACTTTTCACAGTTTCGTTTTTGCCTCCATCTTTTTGTGGGGAGGTACTACGCTGCGTTATTTGTTTCTGCGGCTCTGTCTGATTTTCTGCCGGCGGTGATTCCAGAGTTTCCTCCGCCGGGAGAATTTGTCGAAGAAGTCGCGCAGCGTCGTAAAGGAGGAGTAGTTGCGCTGCACGTCGATGGAGAGCGGGTCGGAGGTGAAGGTGAGTTGCTCGTTCTCTTCGCCGAACTGTTCGGGGAAGAGTACAATAAAGTTGTTGCCGGCAAAATAGCGGGAGAGTTGCAGGGGCAGCTTGTCAAATGCGTTGTTGTATGAGAGCGACGTGTGCCGTGCGCTGACAATGACGAGCAGGTCGTCTTGCAGCACCACGCCCGTGAGGGTGAGTATGTCTTCCCAGTCGTCGAGTACTTCAAACTCGCAGTTGAGGTTGTACCGTTTCTGGTGCAGAACGTTGCGCAGCGCGATGATGGTGTCGTGATGGGCGTGGAAAATGACCCGGCAGCCGATTTGCTTGCCGATGTTGGCGATGCGGTCTATCCATTTGGTGAATCCGCTCTCGTATTCGGCTTTCTCGGGTACGGCCACCACAATGCGCGTTGTCATGTTGACCGGAATGATGCACTTGGTGATGGCTACCATCTTGTGGGTGCTTTTGAGCAGGTTCTCGATTTTGGTGCCGAAGAAGCTGTCAACGATGTTGCTCTTGTGGTGCAGGCCCAGTATGACTTCGGTGATGTTCTGTTCTTTGATGGTGTGGACGATGCCGCTGGTGATGTTCGCGTCATAGCGAGAGAGACCCACGAGCTTGATGTCCGAGGCCGCAGCTATCTTGGTGGCTCGGTCGAGCAGTACCTGTCCGGCTTCGCTTGTATGGGGATGGGCCTTGTTGTCGTCGATGACGTGCATGGCATAGACGGGCTGCTGCTTGTGCGGGCCTTTGGCCAGTATGGCGAGATTTACGAGGCTGTCGAGCGTGTAAGGGTTGGCTACGGGTATGAGAATGCGTGCCTGGCCGGTATTGTCGCGGTTCTTGTCGTTCTCGTCGGCCGGTTGCTGGGTCGCCATTTTTTTTGCCGCCCGTTCGGTGGCGAAGGAGCTGATGGTGCAGGTGACCAAAATCATGACGATGGTGCCGTTGAGAATGTTGATGTCGAACATGCCGATGTCATATCCGATGAGGACGGCGGCCAAAGTCGCGGCCGCCTGCCCGTTGCTCAGGCCGAAAATCATGGCCCGGTCGATTTTGGTGAGCCCGAAATTCTTCTGGGTAATCCAGGCTGCCAGCCATTTGGCCACAGTGGCAATTACCGACATGACAATGGCTACAAACAAGGCGTCCCAGCCCGAGAAGATGACCGAGGGGTCGATGAGCATACCCACGCCGATGAGAAAGTAGGGTATGAAAAGGGCGTTGCCCACAAACTCGATGCGGTTCATCAGGGGTGACACCGAAGGAATAAACCGGTTGAGAACGACTCCGGCGAAAAAGGCTCCGAGAATCGGTTCAAGACCTGCCGGCTTGGCCAGTGCCGAGGCCAGGAACACCAGTGCCAGCACGAAGATGTATTGCGAGACGTTGTCGTTGTATTTCTTGAAAAACCAGCGGGCAATGCGTGGAAATGCATAGAGGATAAAGAGGCAGTAGGCCGTCATGGAGAGAATGAGCCGCACCCAAAACCATTCGTTGATGGTGCCCGTCTGCATGCCTACGATGACTGCAAGGATGATGAGGGCTCCAACCACTGTGATGATGGTTCCCGCGATGGTGATGGTCACGGCAGGGTTGCGACCTACCCCATAACGCAACACGATGGGGTAGGCGACCAATGTGTGCGAGGCATACATGCTGGCCAGCAATATCGAGGTCATGAGGTCGAGGTGCAGCAGGTAGATGCTCGACAGGGTGCCCAGTATCATGGGGATGAGAAATGTGTGTATGCCGAAGACGATGCCGCGGGTTTTTATCTTGCGGAAGTCGTTGAGGTTCATTTCGAGTCCCACCAGAAACATGAGGTAGAGCAGCCCCACGTTGCCGAATATCTTGAAACTGCTGTCGTGGTCGAGAAAGTTGAGGCCGTGGGGGCCGAAGAGCGTTCCCGCCAGAATCATGCCGATGATGTGGGGAATGTGCAGCTTGTTGAGCAGGAGGGGAGCAAACAGGATAATGGTCAGCACGATAAAGAATATCAACACCGGGTCGGTAAACGGTAGTGTAGGTAAAAATCGGTTGAGGTCCATAATTTCTGAATGAGTGTGTGGTAATTTCGGCGCGAAATTGAGTATACAAAAGTAAAAAAAAAGACGATAGGAATCGCCTTTATCGAAGAAAATTATACAGAAAAACGCCGTTTCTGATAAAAAAATAGACGTTTGAGCAAGAAATATAAGATAAAACGTTAATTTTGCCAAGTTTTTGGGTCGAAATAAGGTCGGTTGTAGCCTCGACCCTCAGGAACCGATTATCGAATCATCTATTATAAAGAACATGAAAGTAGCCATTGTCGGAGCAAGTGGAGCCGTAGGACAGGAGTTCCTGCGGGTTCTTTCCGAGAGAAATTTCCCGATTGACGAATTGCTTTTGTTCGGTTCGTCTCGTAGTGCCGGAACGTCGTATAACTTCCGGGGTAAAGACATTGTCGTGAAAGAGTTGAAGCACAACGACGATTTCAAGGGCGTTGATATCGCCTTTACGTCGGCCGGAGCGGGAACCTCGAAAGAGTTTGAGAAGACCATTACCAAGTATGGCGCTGTCATGATTGACAATTCCAGCGCGTTCCGTATGGACGATGATGTGCCTTTGGTTGTGCCCGAAGTCAACGGTCCCGATGCCAAGGTGCGTCCCCGTGGCGTGATTGCCAACCCCAACTGCACCACCATTCAGATGGTTGTGGCTTTGCAGGCCATCGAACGCCTCTCGCACATCAAGTCGGTGCATGTGGCCACTTACCAGGCTGCCAGTGGCGCCGGTGCCGCAGCCATGGCCGAACTCGTACACCAGTATGAGGAGTTGATGAAGGGTGAGACTCCCACGATTCAGAAATTCTACTACCAGCTGGCCTACAACGTGATACCTCAGGTCGATGTCTTTACCGACAATCTCTATACCAAAGAGGAGATGAAGATGTTTAACGAGACCCGCAAGATTATGCACTCCGATGTGAAAGTGAGTGCCATGTGTGTGCGCGTGCCGGTGATGCGGGCTCACTCCGAGGCTATCTGGATAGAGACCGAACGCCCTGTGTCGGTCGAAGAGGCCCGCGAAGCCTTTGCCAAGGCCGATGGCGTTGTGCTGATGGACGATCCGGCCAACCGTGTGTACCCCATGCCTCTCGACATCGCCGGGAAAGACCCTGTCTATGTGGGTCGCATACGCAAAGACCTCTCCAATCCCAACGGGCTTACCTTCTGGGCTGTGAGCGACCAGATAAAGAAAGGTGCGGCTCTGAATGCCGTGCAGATTGCCGAATATTTGATACGTGAAAATGCATTGTAGGATTCTTCGCTTCCTTGTTTTAAGTATCCTGTTTTTTCCCTATATTTGCGAGGCGGCCTCACAGAGCCGCCTCGTTTCGTATCGGATATCTCAATGTGAAATGAACGCCTCTCTCTTTGCCGATGATCGCCTCACTGCACCGCTCTCGGCACTCTTTCTCGAAATAGACAACCGTTGCGGTTATGCCGGCAAACCCGTTATCGGCATAATCTCCAATCATCGGGCTGCCGAGTCTCTTACCTGCATTGCCGACCCCTATGTCGAAGCCGTGCGCCGGGCCGGTGGGGCACCGCTGCTCCTGCCGGTGTGTCCCGACACGGCGGTGTTGGAGCGCCTTGTCGACCGCATTGACGGGCTGTTGCTCACCGGTGGCGGTGATTTTTCCGAGGCGGGGATGGGCGAAGCCCTCTCTCCGCTGGCCGACGCTACCGATGCCGTGAGGGACCGCACCGAGTTTACCCTCTTGCGACTGGCCTTGCGACGACAGTTGCCTGTCTTCGGTATTTGCCGCGGACATCAGCTGCTCAATCTGGCTCTGGGAGGAACGCTCTATCAGGACCTTCCTTCGGAATATTCTGCCGAGGTGTTGCCTCACTCGCAGGAGAACGACAAGCGTCGACCCTCGCACGAAGTCGACTTGGACGAGACCTCCCGCCTTGCCCGTCTGTTGGGGAAAAAACGGTTGGCCGTCAATTCGCTCCATCACCAGGCAGTGTGCCAGACGGCACCCTCGTTGCGGACTGTGGCCTCCTCGCCCGACGGTGTCAATGAGGCGGTCGAGAGTCCCTGTTATCCCGTTTACGGCGTGCAGTGGCACCCCGAGCAACTGTTGGCCGGCGGCGATGATACCATGCTGCCACTGTTTACATACCTTGTCGACGAGGCCCGTCTCTACCGCAAGGCCCGTGATTTCCACCGTGCGCATCTCACGCTCGACTCGCACTGCGATACTCCTATGTTTTTTCCTGAGAAAATCGATATCGGACGCCGCGATGCCCGGCTAAAAGTAGACCTCTCCAAGATGGAAGATGGTGGTCTCGATGCCGTCTGCATGGTGGCCTACATACCCCAGGGTGCGCGCGATGAGGCTGGCTTGGCTGCCGCCGAAGAAAAGGCCGGGTCGATTCTCTCGGAGTTGCAGGCGCAGTTGGTCCGTTGGCGCGGGCGTGTGCGTCAGGTGCGAACCCCCGACGATGTTGTGGCGGCTAAACGAGCGGGCGAAAAAGCCGTTTTCATGGGCATTGAGAATGGATATGCCGTCGGGCGAGATCTCTCTCTCATTAATCATTACAGAGAGATGGGTGTCGTGTATATGACTCTTTGCCACAACGGCGACAATGATATCTGCGACTCGGCCAAGGGGGCAGGTGAACACGACGGACTGAGTGCTTTCGGTCGCGAGGTCGTGCGCGAAATGAATCGCGTGGGCATGATGGTCGACCTGGCTCATGCCTCCGAAAAGAGTTTCTACGACGTGTTGGCGTGCAGCGCAGTGCCGGTGGTTTCGACCCACTCTTCGTGCCGGGCTCTGTGTGACCATCCGCGCAATCTTACCGACGACCAGATACGGGCGTTGGCAGCCCGCGGCGGCGTGGTGCAGATATGTCTGTATGAATATTTCCTGGCACGAGGCAAAGAGCCTTCGGTCGATGACATTGTGGCCCATATCGACCACGTTGTGCAATTGGTGGGGGGCGATTATGTAGGTATCGGTTCCGACTTTGACGGCGGTGGTGGTATTCCGGGCTGTGAGGCGGCCGATGAACTGATAAACATCACCAAGGCTCTCCTGCGGCGAGGGTATACCCCCGAAATGCTCGAAAAAATATGGGGAGGAAATTTTTTACGAGTGATGCGCGAAGTGCAAGGAAAAGCAACAATATAGTATTAAAAAGTGTAAATATAAAAAACTCCGGTTAGATTTTTACCGAAAATCATTTACCTTTGGAAATCAAAAAGCCTGATGCTGCCGTGAAAAGTCGCCGATACTCATTTGTCTATACTTGTCTCTGGCTGGGCGGTTTAGTTGTCGTTTTATTGACAGCTTGTCGCCGCACCGCTTCTTCTGCCTCGGATACGGCATCGGCTCCTGCGCCTGCAGTGCAAGTCCCCGATTTTAATGCCGACTCGGCATTTGTCTACATCGAACGCCAGGTGGCCTTCGGCCCCCGTGTACCCAATACCGAGGCACATCGCCGTACGGCGGCCTATCTGGCCGACGAGTTGCGTCGTCATGGTGCACAGGTTATCTCTCAGGATTTTCGGGTGCGGGCCTACGACGGCACAACGCTCAATGCCTGCAATATCATAGCCTCCTATGCCCCTGAAAACAAAGACCGGGTGCTGCTTTTTGCCCACTGGGATACCCGCCCTTATGCCGATAACGACCCCGATTTCAAAAATCATCGCACACCCATTGATGGAGCCAACGACGGCGCCAGCGGTGTAGCCGTGCTGCTCGAAACGGCCCGACAGATACATGCCTGCTCGCCTCGTGTGGGTATCGATATCATCTTTTTTGATGTCGAAGATTACGGCCAGCCCTATTTTGCCCGTCAGCCCGAAGAGGGCGACACCTGGGCTCTCGGCTCGCAGTATTGGGCGCGTCGGCCCCATAATCCCGCCTATCGGGCGCGATATGGAATATTACTCGATATGGTAGGTGGAAAAAACAGTCGCTTCATGCGTGAAGGAGTGTCGATGCAGCAGGCTCCCGGAGTGGTCGATAAAGTGTGGAAAGCAGCCCATGCATTGGGGTATGGCGACTATTTTGTAGACGAGAGAGGCGGTTATATCAACGACGATCATGTATATGTGGGACGGCGTGTGCCCAGCATCGACATTATTGCATACGATGAGACCGACGGTGGGTTTGTGCCGCAGTGGCACACGCTCGACGATACGGTCGAGAATATCGATAAAGGTACCCTCAAAGCTGTGGGTCAGACCCTCTTGTGGGTAATATATAATGAATAAAAATATATTTGTAGAAAATGACAATAGATCAGATACAAGACGAGGTCGTCGAGGAGTTCTCGGCGTTTGACGACTGGATGGACAAATATGCGTTGCTGATAGAGTTGGGCAATTCGCTGCCGCCACTCGACGAACGCTACAAGACCGAGAGTAATCTTATCGAGGGGTGCCAGAGCCGGGTGTGGCTGCATGCCGACTATGACGACGGTCGGGTGTGCTTTCAGGCCGAAAGCGACGCCGTGATTGTGAAAGGCATCGTGTCGCTGCTCATCAAGGTGCTGTCGGGGCACACCCCGCAGGAGATTCTCGATGCCCATCTCTATTTTATCGAGCAGATAGGCCTCACCGAGCATTTGTCGCCCACCCGCTCCAACGGTCTGCTGGCTATGGTCAAGCAGATGCGGCTCTATGCCATGGTGTTCAAGGCTCGCGAAGAAGAACAGAAACAATAAACATAGTATAAACCTAAACTAAGAAAAAACATGTTTAAAAATCAGCCCAAAGGTTTGTATGCCCTGGCGCTCGCCAATACCGGCGAACGTTTCGGCTATTACACCATGCTTGCGATTTTCCTGTTGTTTATACAGGCAAAATTCGGTTTTAGTGCAGCGGTAGCTACACAGATTTATTCGATTTTCCTTGCAGCGGTTTATTTCATGCCGCTTTTCGGAGGTATTTTGGCCGACCGCATCGGTTATGGGAAATGCGTTACGCTGGGTATCATCGTTATGTTTGCCGGCTATCTTTGTCTCTCTATTCCGACAGGAGCCGACGTTATCGGCAAGACCTTGATGTTCGGGGCATTGGCACTCATTGCCATCGGTACCGGACTTTTCAAAGGCAACTTGCAGGTGATGGTCGGTAACCTCTACGACGACCCCAAGTATGCATCGAAGCGTGATGCCGCATTCAGCCTCTTTTACATGGCCATCAACATCGGTGCCATGTTTGCCCCCTCGGCAGCTAAGAGCGTTACCAACTTCTTCTTGGGTAAATCGGGTCTCTTTTATGACGCCAATATACCCTCGTTGGCCCACCAGTATCTCGACGGTACGATTTCGGCCGAGAATGCAGCCAAACTTTCCGACCTGGCTTCTCAGATGTCGGTAAGCGGCATGGACATGACGGCATTCAGCCAGTTCTATATCGAAAAACTCTCGGCTGCTTATAACTACGGATTTGCCGTGGCCTGCATCTCGCTGGTTATCTCGGTGGCCATTTATTATGGATGCCGGTCGTGGTTCAAGCATGCCGATGTCAATTCGGTACAGGCCAAGGCTGCCCATGTCGAAGAGGTGGAGCTTACTCCGGAGCAGACCAAGAGCCGTATTACGGCCTTGTTGCTTGTCTTTGCCGTAGTGGTTTTCTTCTGGATGGCCTTCCATCAGAACGGTGCCACAATGACGATTTTTGCCCGTGACTATACCTCTAATCTGGCCGAGGGATTCACTCGCATAGGCTTTAACATTTGGAGCTTGGTACTTATCGCCATATCGATTTACACATTGTTCAGCACTTTCCAGGCTACGGTGGCTCGTACCAAAGTGATTTTGGGCGTCGTAACCTTGGCATTGTGGGGTGGCGTAGCTGCGATTTATCTGTCGATGCCTGCCGAAGTGTTGATTCAACCTTCTGATTTCCAACAGTTCAATCCTTTCTTTGTGGTGGCATTAACGCCGGTGTCTTTGGCTATTTTTGGAGCTTTGGCTTCGAAGGGTAAAGAGCCGTCGGCTCCCCGTAAAATCGGATTCGGTATGCTGGTGGCCGCTGCCGGCTTCCTTATTCTTACCGTTGGTTCTATGGGACTGGCTTCTCCCAAGGAGTTGGGTGGAACGGTGAGCGACGTATTGGTGTCGCCCAACTGGCTCATCTCGACCTATCTCGTACTTACCTTTGCCGAGCTGTTGTTGTCGCCCATGGGAATCTCTTTCGTTTCCAAGGTGGCTCCTCCCAAGTACAAGGGTGCCATGATGGGTTGCTGGTTTGCGGCTACGGCCATCGGTAATTATCTGGTTTCTATTCCGGGTCTTCTCTGGGATAAACTTCCCTTGTGGGGTATCTGGACCCTCCTCATTGCCCTTTGCCTCTTGTCGGCCCTCTTTATCTTCTCTATTATGAAGAAATTGGAGACGGCTACGAAATAAGATATTTGTTCTTTTCTCAGCATAGCAGGGCGGCTTCCCGATGGAAGCCGCCCTGTTGCATTTTGGGGAACGATAGTGCTGTTGTTTGTCGGCTTCGGGGGCTACTCAAAAAGAGAATGCTGCTCCGTGCCCAGCAGGTTGAAAGTCTGACGGTGGTAGGGGGTGGGGCCGTATTGGGCAATGGCGGCACGGTGAGCCCGGGGGGGGTAGCCTTTGTTTTCGTCCCAGTGGTATTGCGGGAACTTCTTGTGCAGCCGCATCATGTAATCGTCTCGATAGGTCTTGGCCAAAATAGACGCGGCGGCAATGGAGAGGTAGCGGCCGTCGCCTTTTACTTCGCACGAAAAGGGTAGGTTGCGGTAAGGGGTGAAGCGGTTACCGTCGATGAGCAGGGCCTCGGGGCGGACACTCAGGGCATCGATGGCCCGGTGCATGGCCAGAAAAGAGGCTTTCAGAATGTTGATTTTGTCAATCTCCTCCGGGGTTACAATGCCTATGCCCCAGGCGATGGCTTTCTCTTCGATGACCGGCCGCAGGGAGTAACGCTGTTTTTCGCTAAGTTGTTTCGAGTCGTTGAGCCGTTCGTCGCGAAAGTCGGGCGGGAGTATGACGGCTGCCGCAAATACAGGGCCCGCCAGACAGCCCCGACCGGCCTCGTCACAACCGGCTTCGATGCGACCCTCTGTCTTATAGGGTAATAACATATAAACAATGATTCTTTGACAAAGGTATGAAAAAAGAATTTCTTCCAGCTGTGTGGCCTTGTAACATTTTGAAGAGCAGATCTCTTTGATTGTATAAATCGTATCTCGGTTGTCGGAGAGGATATGGATTTTATTTGAAGATTTATGCTGTTTTTGTTTGGTAATTAGTGATTTAGTTTCTATCTTTGCGGTGTTTTTCACCCCAAGTGTATTGGTGGTTGCTTATAATTTATTGATTATGAGTGATTTGCTGGTGCGCTTTGTGGTGAGTTTGAAAACGGATAATAAACCTACAAATAGAAGAACTAAAGATTAAAAAAATTAAAAGATGCCTACAATTCAGCAATTAGTAAGAAAAGGGCGAGCTGTTTTGGAAGACAAGAGTAAGTCTCCGGCACTCGATTCATGTCCCCAAAGACGTGGCGTGTGTGTGCGAGTTTACACGACGACTCCCAAAAAGCCTAACTCTGCCATGCGTAAAGTAGCACGTGTGCGTTTGACCAACGGTAAAGAGGTGAACTCTTATATACCGGGAGAAGGTCACAACCTGCAAGAGCACTCGATTGTATTGGTGCGCGGCGGTCGTGTCAAAGACCTTCCTGGTGTACGTTATCACATCGTTCGCGGAACATTGGATACCGCAGGTGTAAATGGTCGTACCCAACGTCGCTCTAAATACGGAGCCAAGAGACCGAAAGCCGGAGCTGCTCCTGCCGCAAAAGGTAAGAAATAGGCCACAAGCAGAGATCCCAACAAACTACTTTTAGTGTCAAACACTGTTTGAGTTTATTGGATAGGCTGATTCAGGTTGAGTAAATGGTGTCGGAGGGCACCGTTGAAGATGTGAAAAGCAACCAAAAACAAGAACAATAATTACAAAACATAATGAGAAAAGCAAAACCTAAGAAACGGGTCATCATACCCGATCCCGTATTCAGTGACGTAAAGGTTACCAAATTTGTCAATCACTTGATGTATGACGGCAAGAAAAGCATTGCCTATACTATATTTTATACGGCCTTGAATACTGTAAAGGAAAAGCTCTCCAACGAAGAAAAATCCGCTCTCGAAATCTGGAAGAAAGCGTTGGACAATATTACCCCTCAAGTAGAGGTAAAATCTCGTCGTGTCGGTGGTGCCACCTTCCAAGTACCTACCGAAATTCGCCCCGACCGCAAAGAATCCATCTCCATGAAGAATTTGATACAATACGCCCGTAAAAGAGGCGGCAAGACGATGGCTGAGAAATTGGCTGCCGAGATTGTCGATGCCTATAACGAGCAAGGTGGCGCATTCAAGCGTAAGGAGGATATGCACAAAATGGCCGAGGCCAACCGGGCATTTGCACATTTCAGATTCTAATCTTAAAAAGTAAAGGGAACCAACAATGGCAACAATGTCAAAAGCAGACGAACAACTCAAATATACCAGAAATATCGGTATCATGGCTCACATCGATGCAGGAAAGACGACCACTTCGGAGCGTATTCTTTTCTACACCGGTTTGACTCACAAAATCGGCGAGGTGCACGATGGAGCCGCTACCATGGACTGGATGGAGCAAGAGCAGGAACGTGGTATCACCATCACCTCGGCCGCTACAACCACATGGTGGAAATTTGGTAACGAGAAATATAAAATCAATCTTATTGACACCCCGGGGCACGTCGATTTTACGGCCGAAGTAGAACGCTCGTTGCGTGTCCTCGATGGTGCTGTGGCAACCTTCTGCGCCGTAGGTGGTGTAGAGCCCCAATCGGAAACTGTATGGCGTCAGGCCGACAAATACAATGTGCCTCGTATCGGTTATGTAAATAAGATGGACCGTTCGGGTGCCAACTTCTTTGAAGTAGTGCGTCAGTTGAAAGATGTGCTGGGTGCCAACCCCTGTCCGGTGCAAGTCCCTATCGGTGCCGAAGAGACTTTCAAAGGTGTGGTAGACCTTATCACCATGAAGGCCATATATTGGCACGATGAGACCATGGGTGCCGATTACTCTATCGAAGAGATTCCGGCATCTCTCAAAGATGAGGCCGAGGAGTGGCGCGATAAAATGCTCGAAAAAATCGCTGAATGCGACGACGTGGTCATGGAAAAATATTTCGATGATCCCTCGACCATTACCGAAGACGAAATACGTACGGCATTGAGAAAAGGAACACTCAGTATGTCGATTGTTCCCATGCTTTGCGGCTCTTCTTTCAAAAATAAAGGTGTACAGACACTGCTTGATGCTGTTTGTGCTTACCTCCCCAGCCCCGAAGATACTCCCGCCATTATCGGTCATAACCCCGATGATCCCGAGAAAGAAGAGGTTCGTAAACCCCTCTTTGAAGAGAAAATGTCGGCCCTCGTCTTCAAGATTGCCGTTGACCCCTATGTAGGTCGTCTCTGCTTCTTCCGTGTGTACTCGGGCGAAATCCCTGCAGGCTCGTATGTACTCAACTCGCGTTCGGGCAAGAAGGAGCGTGTATCTCGTCTTTTCCAAATGCACTCCAACAAGCAGAATCCTAAGGATGTTATCGGTTGTGGCGATATCGGTGCCGGTGTAGGCTTCAAGGATATCCGCACCGGTGATACCCTCTGCGCCGAAGATGCTCCTATCGTACTCGAAGCCATGGACTTCCCCGATCCCGTTATCGGTATCGCCGTTGAGCCCAAGACCCAGAAAGATATGGACAAACTCAGCCTTGGTTTGCAGAAGTTGGCCGAAGAAGATCCTACCTTCACCGTCAAGACCGACGAAGAGACCGGACAAACCGTTATCAGCGGTATGGGTGAGCTTCACCTCGAAATCATCATCGACCGTCTCAAACGTGAGTTCAAGGTTGAATGTAATCAGGGTCGTCCCCAGGTTTCCTACAAAGAGGCCATTACCAAGCCCGTGGAACTTCGCGAGGTTTACAAGAAACAGACCGGTGGTCGTGGTAAATTTGCCGATATCATCGTTCGCGTAGAACCGGCCGACGACAGCTTTGAAGGAAGTGGTTTGCAATTCGTAGATGAAGTCAAGGGTGGTAACATTCCCAAGGAATTTATTCCTTCGATTCAGAAAGGTTTCACCACGGCGATGAAAAACGGCGTATTGGCCGGATATCCGCTCGACCGTCTCAAAGTAACCGTTCTCGATGGATCGTTCCACCCCGTAGACTCTGACCAGCTTTCGTTTGAGGTGTGTGCCATTCAGGCCTTCAAGAAGGCATGTGAGAAAGCCAAACCGGTACTCATGGAGCCTATCATGAAGATAGAGGTTGTTACCCCCGAAGAAAGCATGGGTGATGTGATTTCCGACCTCAACAAACGTCGTGGACAAGTAGAAGGTATGGAATCGAGCCGTTCGGGCGCCCGCATCGTAAAAGCCAAAGCTCCTCTGGCCGAAATGTTTGGCTATGTAACCGCTTTGCGTACGATAACCTCGGGTCGTGCCACCTCGACCATGTCGTTCTCTCACTACGCCGAAGTAAGCACTCAGATTGCCAAACAAGTGCTCACCGAAGTACAAGGCCGCGTAGATTTATTGTAAAATAGAACAGAAACAACCAATATGAGCCAAAAAATTAGAATCAAACTGAAATCTTACGATCATAATCTCGTCGACAAGTCGGCAGAGAAGATTGTAAAGACTGTTAAGGCCAGCGGCGCAGTGGTCAGCGGACCGATACCCCTGCCTACCCACAAACGTATCTTCACTGTAAACCGTTCGACGTTTGTGAACAAGAAATCGAGAGAGCAATTTGAACTCTCTTCGTTCAAACGTCTTATCGACATTTACAGCTCCACCGCCAAGACAGTCGATGCCCTGATGAAGCTCGAATTGCCCAGCGGCGTAGAAGTAGAAATCAAAGTGTAGTATAAACCTATATTAAAAACCACAGAGAAATGCCAGGATTATTAGGAAAAAAAATCGGAATGACATCCGTTTTCAGTGCCGAGGGAAAAAATGTTCCATGCACTGTTATCGAAGTAGGTCCCTGCGTAGTTACTCAAGTAAAAACGGTTGAAGCTGACGGATACGAAGCCGTGCAGGTGGGTTTCCTCGATAAGAAAGAGAAACACACCACCCAGCCCGAAATGGGCCACTTCAAAAAAGCCGGAGTAACCCCCAAGAGACACTTGGCCGAGTTCAAAGGATTTGATGAGGCTTATAAAGCCGGCGACGTCATCACGGTCGACCTTTTCGAAGGAACCGACTATGTAGATGTCATCGGAACCTCGAAAGGTAAAGGCTTCAAAGGCGTCGTAGGTCGCCACGGATTCGGCGGTGTCGGACAATCCACCCACGGTCAGCACAACCGTTTGCGTGCTCCCGGTTCGGTAGGTGCCTGCTCTTACCCCGCTAAGGTTTTCAAAGGAACCCGTATGGCCGGTCAGACCGGTAATGAGCGCGTTACCGTGCAAAACCTTCAAGTGTTGAAAATCATGCCGGAGCACAACCTCCTCCTTATCAAAGGTTCGGTACCCGGTTGTAAAGGTTCAATCGTAATAATTGAAAAGTAATGGAACTGAGCGTATATAACATCAAAGGCGAAGATACGGGAAAGAAAGTTACGTTGAACGATGCAGTATTCGGCATTGAGCCCAACGAACACGCCATTTATCTCGACGTGAAACAATACATGGCCAACAAACGCCAAGGTACTCACAAATCCAAAGAAAGAAGTGAAGTATCGGGAAGTACCCGCAAACTGATTCGTCAAAAAGGTTCAGGCGGTGCCCGTCGTGGTGATATCAATTCGCCTATAATGGTAGGTGGTGGACGTGTGTTTGGCCCCCGTCCCCGCAACTACGATTTCAAACTCAACAAGAAGGTGAAATCGTTGGCCCGCAAATCGGCCCTCACTCTCAAAGCACAGGAAAACGCTATTTGCGTTGTAGAAGACTTTACGTTTGAAGCTCCCAAGACCAAAGATTTTGTCTCTTTCGCTCAAAATCTGAAAGTTGCAGATAAAAAAATGCTTTTGGTTTTAGGAAGTGAAAATAAAAACGTATATTTGTCGGCTCGAAATGTGCCCAAGGCAAAAGTTGTAACAACCTCGGAGCTAAACACATACAAAGTATTGGATTGCGCCAGTCTTGTATTGACCGAAAGCTCTTTGGCTGCTATTAATAACTTTTAATATAAAGGAGGTAAAATAATGGCAATAATTATTAAACCGATAGTAACCGAGAAAGTGACCGCAATGGGAGATAAACTCAACCGTTACGGTTTTGCGGTAACCCCCGATGCCGACAAGCAACAGATTAAAGCAGCCGTAGAAGACCTCTACAATGTAACCGTTGTTTCGGTAAACACGATTATGAGAAAAGGAAAACTCAAAAGTCGCTATACCAAATCGGGTTTGATTCAAGGCCGCGCTGCCAAATACAAAAAAGCGCTGGTAACCTTGAAAGAGGGTGATACGATAGATTTTTATAGCAATATTTAATAACAAAAATGGCAGTAAGAAAATTTAAGCCCACAACACCGGGGCAGAGACACAAGATTATTGGTGCATTTGAGAATATCACTGCTAGCGCACCAGAAAAGTCTCTTGTAGTAGGATTTAGAAAATCGGGTGGCCGCAACAATGAGGGCCACCTGACGATGCGTTATATTGGCGGAGGCCACAAACGCAAATACCGCTTCATCGACTTCAAGAGAAACAAAGACGGTGTTCCCGCTGTCGTAAAGACCATCGAATACGACCCCAACCGTTCGGCTCGTATCGCATTGCTCTATTACGCCGATGGCGAGAAGCGCTACATCATCGCTCCCAACGGCCTTGAAGTAGGCATGACAATCATGTCGGGTGCCGAAGCAGCCCCCGAAGTAGGTAACGCACTCCCCCTGCAAAACATTCCCGTAGGTACCGTAGTGCATAATATCGAGTTACGTCCCGGACAGGGCGCTGCTCTCGTGCGTTCGGCCGGAGCATTCGCTCAGCTCACTTCTCGTGAAGGCAATTATGCCATCATCAAATTGCCCTCGGGTGAGA
Source organism: uncultured Bacteroides sp. (assembly GCA_905210875.1). Lineage (GTDB taxonomy): Bacteria > Bacteroidota > Bacteroidia > Bacteroidales > UBA11471 > Caccoplasma. Next base: position 15,739 of record CAJLYN010000024.1, read on the forward strand.
CACGTAAAATTCTGGCCACATGCAAAGCCACTGTGGGTGTTGTCGGAAACTCCGACCATGCACTTGAAAGTTCCGGAAAAGCCGGACGTTCACGCTGGTTGGGTCGTCGTCCCCGCAACCGTGGTGTGGTAATGAACCCTGTTGATCACCCCATGGGTGGTGGTGAAGGCCGTGCATCCGGTGGACACCCGCGTTCGCGCAAGGGCCTCTACGCTAAGGGTCTGAAGACAAGAGCACCGAAGAAACTCTCGTCGAAGTATATTATAGAAAGACGTAAAAAGTAACTCGTTAACTAAGCAACTATGAGTCGTTCATTAAAAAAAGGCCCATATATCAGTGTGAAACTGGAAAAGAAAGTATCGGCCATGACCGAGTCGGGCAAAAAAGCCGTCATCAAAACATGGTCGAGAGCCTCTATGATTTCTCCCGATTTCGTGGGGCACACTTTCGCCGTACACAATGGTAATAAATTTATTCCCGTATATGTTACCGAAAACATGGTAGGACACAAGCTGGGCGAATTCGCTCCCACCCGTATCTTCCGTGGGCACTCGGGCAACAAGAAGAAATAAAAAGGGCTATCGGGAATTTGAGAATTTCAAATAAAAAAAGATTTTAACACAATGGGTGCAAGAAAAAAAATATCAGCCGATAAAAGAAAAGAAGCCCTGAAAACGAAATATTTCGCCAAACTCAACAACGTACCTACCTCGCCCCGCAAAATGCGTTTGGTGGCCGATATGGTACGCGGAATGGAAGCATTCAAAGCACTTGGCGTATTGAAGTTTTCAAACAAG
>CAJLYN010000025.1 GCA_905210875.1 uncultured Bacteroides sp.
AAGTTTGTAGGTACGGGCGAAAAAATGGAGGCTCTCGACACCTTCCACCCCGAACGTATGGCCGACCGTATTCTCGGCATGGGCGATATCGTATCGCTTGTAGAACGGGCACAGGAACAATACGACGAAGAAGAGGCACGCCGCCTGCAAAAGAAAATCGCCAAGAACCAGTTCGACTTCAACGACTTCATCGGACAGATACAGCAGGTCAAGAAGATGGGTAACCTCAAAGACCTGGCCTCGATGATTCCCGGTGTGGGCAAGGCCATCAAAGACATCGACATCGACGACGACGCATTCAAGAGCATCGAAGCCATTATACAATCGATGACTCCTACCGAACGCAGTCACCCCGAGATTCTCAACAGCAGCCGTCGCCAGCGCATCGCCCGTGGTAGCGGCACCTCGATACAGGAGGTAAACCGCCTCATCAAGCAGTTTGACGACATGCGCAAAATGATGCGCATGATGACGCAAGGAAAAAATCCTGCCCGCATGATGAGTCAACTCAAACGTCGCTAAAACATTTATTCCACCACTCATAGAAAACGAGAAAGCAAAAAACTTTCTCGTTTTTTTTTAACCTTTCCGCCGGGCAAGCGTCTATAAAAGAAAGAGCCGCTACTTGGTGCGTGAGGTGAAATATATGCAGTAGGAGGAGTTTTCCTCGTTGATTGCATATGGTGTTATGCTGCCGAAAATACGATTTTCCCTGTTTGGAGGCCTCCCCATAATCGCCGGGCTTCGGCTTCTGTTTTTTATGTTGTATGAAAGAAAATACAGAAAGGTGGTTCGGGTCGAAACCGAAAACTTTGTTATCGTTTGTCGCTACCTTTTATTTTGCGTATATTTGTACCATTCATTATGAAAAAGACAGCAATTATAAAAAAAGCCCTATGGGGCATGGCAGGTTGCCTTCTGGCGCTTTGTGCCTGTAACGAAACGCCGTCGGGCTACCGCGTCGAAGGGGTGTTGCAAGACTCGACGTTTGATGGACGCACCATCTACATCAGGCAGCGCGACAACCGTGCCTACATCGACAGTACACGCGTCGAAGGAAACCGGTTTGTGTTTCAAGGCTCGATTGATACGGCGGTAATCTGCGAAGTATATTTAGGTCGCAACGAATATTCCCTTTTCATACTCGAAAACGGCCACATCACACTCGACCTCTACGACCACCTCGCTCCACAGGGCAGCCCGATGAACGAGCAGATGTCAAGTATCTTAAAGACCATAAACAGTCTGGAAGAGACCTACATGGCCCGGCTCGACTCTTTCAACAGAAGCTATTGGGCGAAAGAGGGCCTTAAAGAGCCTCGTTGCGTGGCAGAAATTCCCGAAGAGATACTTAACGAGCAACTGGTACTCCTTCAAACGCCATGGGAACAGACCGAAGATTCCATACGGAACGACCTTCTCACCCATCACAACAACGACGCGCTGGGGCAACTCATCTTGTATGCCAGCCTGCTGCCTTACGATGTAAATGAGCAGATAAAGATTCTCGATCAGCTGGGGCCTTGGGTAAAATCGAGAAAAGACATACAACGGAAAATAAAAAGCCTCAAAGTTCAGGAAAAGACTGCTCCGGGACAACCGTACATCGACATTGAAGGCCGCGACATCGATGGCAAAGAAATCGCGCTCTCCGACTTCCTCGGGAAAGGCAATTATGTGCTGGTAGACATGTGGGCGAGCTGGTGCGGCCCCTGCAAGCAAGAGATACCCAACCTGGCCCACCTGCACAATAAATATAAAGACCACGGTCTTACCGTGGTGGGTCTCTTTGTGTGGGACAAAGAGAAAAACCTGAAAAAGGCTGTTGAAAAAGAAAAAATCACCTGGCCGCAAATCTTCGATGCCGAAGACGTCGCTCGCAAGGAGTATGGCGTAGACGGAATCCCCCATATCATGCTCATCTCGCCCGACGGCATCATTCTCGAACGGAACCTGCGCGGGAAAAACATGATTGCAACAATCGACAAACTCTTACAAAATAAACAATAACCCATATGCAATTAATTGACGGAAAAGCCATCTCGGAACAGATAAAGCAGGAAATAGCTGCCGAAGTTTCCGGAATCGTAGCCCGCGGAGGCAAACGCCCGCACCTGGCCGCCATCTTGGTGGGCCACGACGGCGGCAGCGAAACCTATGTCGCCCATAAAGTGAAAGCCTGCGAACAGTGCGGCTTCAAATCGACCCTCATTCGCCACGAAGACGACATCACCGAAGAAGAACTTCTGAAAGAGGTAGAACGGCTGAACAACGACCCCGATGTCGACGGTTTCATCGTACAACTGCCTCTGCCCAAGCATATTTCCGAGCAACACATCATCGAGGCCATCGACTACCGAAAAGATGTCGACGGTTTCCACCCCATCAACGTAGGCCGCATGTCTATCGGCCTGCCCTGCTTCGTATCGGCTACCCCGGCCGGCATCATGGAGTTGCTCAAACGCTATGACATCGACACCAAAGGCAAACACTGTGTCGTACTGGGTCGCAGCAATATCGTCGGCAAGCCGGTTGCCATGCTCATGATGCAAAAAACCAATCCGGGCAATGCCACTGTCACCGTATGCCACAGCGCCTCGAAAAATCTGAAAGAGATGTGCCGCGAGGCCGACATCATCATTGCCGCCCTCGGTCAGCCCAATTTCGTAACGGCCGACATGGTAAAAGAGGGTGCCGTCATCATCGACGTGGGAACCACACGTGTACCTGACGCCTCGAAAAAATCGGGCTTCCGTCTCAACGGCGACGTACTCTTCGACGAAGTGGCTCCGAAGTGTTCTTACATTACGCCCGTACCCGGCGGCGTAGGCCCCATGACCATTGTCTCGCTCATGCGCAACACCTTACTGGCCGGCAAAAAAGCTATTTATAAATAACGATATACCCCCATCGTATGAGAATATCCCGTTTTCTCATACCTCTCCTTCTCTTTGGCAGTGTAACCCTCTTCGCACAGAAGAGGATTACATTGCTTTTTGTCGGCGATCTCATGCAGCACCAGGCACAAATCGACGCCGCCCGCCGCAGCGACGGCAGCTACGACTACCGACACTGCTTCTCGGCCATACAACCGGTAGTGGCCGAAGCCGACCTGGCCGTGGCCAATCTCGAAGTAACCCTTGCCGGCAAGCCTTACCGGGGCTATCCGGCCTTCTCGGCACCCGACGCCTTTCTGCATGCCGTCAAAGAGTGTGGATTCGATATTCTGCTCACAGCCAATAACCACTGCCTCGACCGGGGAAAACGGGGCTTCGACCGCACGCTGGACATGCTCGATTCGCTCGCCATACCCCGACTGGGCACCTACCGCGACGATACAGACCGGCTGCGACGCTATCCCATGATTATCGAGAAAAACGGATTCCGTATCGTCTTTCTCAACTATACCTACGCCACCAACGGACTCACCGAGACATCGCCACGCATCGTGAACCGCATCGACCGGCAGACCATTCGACAAGACCTTGCCACGGTGCGCCCGCTCCACCCCGATGCCATCATCGCCTGCATGCACTGGGGCACCGAATACGACCTGCTTCCCGATGAGAGCCAAAAACGACTGGCCGACTGGCTCCTGAGACAGGGTGTAACCCACATCATCGGCAGTCACCCGCATGTCGTACAACCGATGGAAGTGCGCACCGACAGTGCCGGACAGAAACACATTGTGGCCTATTCGCTGGGCAACTTCATCTCCAACATGAGCCGCACCGATACCGACGGAGGAGCCATGCTCTCCCTTACATTAGCGAAAGACTCCCTGGGCCGAGCCTGCCTCTCGCATTGTGCCTACGAGCTGGTGTGGACAGGCCGTCCGCTCCTTACCGGGCACAGCGACTTCCGTCTCTACCGAATCTCTGCCCCACCAGACACGCTCTCGCCCACAGTCCGCCGACGCATGACACAATATGCCGAACGCACCCGGGAACACCTTGGCCGCCACAACATAGCAGTTGAAGAAAATACCGGGTTATAAAAAAATCGGGAAATTATTTGCAAAGTCAAAGAAAACATCTATCTTTGCATCGCTTTTGCAAAAGCAAAGTGTACATGGTGAATGTAGCTCAGTTGGTTAGAGCGTCGGATTGTGGTCCCGAAGGTCGTGGGTTCAAGCCCCATCTTTCACCCCGAAGAGTTGCCGGAAATTCCGGCAACTCTTTTTTTTGTCCGTGCCTGCCCCCACTTACCGTTTATGTATCATTCAACTTTATAACTCCCGGGAGTTTTTTTATCTCTTTCTTTCATTTCTAAAAGAAATATTTTGCGACGACATGTTTTGTCGTCGTCAGCCTTTATATTTGTCGCAAAAGGCAAAATCATGGCAAAAGAAAATCAAATACGAAGGCTGGGAATCATCATCAACAAACTGCGGCATGTCGATTATATATCTGCACCCGATCTCATTGAGTATGTAAAAAGGACCATGTCTCGACAATGTGGCGAAGAAACCGGGTACACAGTGCGTACACTGCAACGAGACTTTGGTACGATAAGGACATTGTTCGGTATCGAGATCAGGCACAACGACAAAGGGTATGGTATTGTACAGAACAACAGTCTGGCCAATTTCCACGAAGAGCTCCTGTGTAATTTCGAAATACTGAATGCCATCGACAATGACAGTGCCATACAGCAATATATCCTTGCCGATCATCGCCATCATGCACAAAGCACCAATATTGCCGACATACTCGATGCCATACGCAACAGGTTGACGGTAGAATTTGACTACACCCTCTTCAGGCATGATAATTTGGTTGTAACCAAGCAGATAGAGCCATACTATCTCAAAGAGTCACAACATCGCTGGTATCTTGTGGGATACGACACCGATAAAAAACTCAAATGTTTCGCACTCGACCGCATCTCTCTTTTCCGCATTGCGGCCGACAAGCCATTCACCCGTCGGGAGGATATAGACATTCCGGCCTTGTTCCGGGAAAGTTTCGGCATCTGGAACGACCCGCAGATACCTGTCGAGGAAATCATCTTGCGGTATGACTCTCTCGATGGCAAGTTTGTCAAAACATTGCCGTTGCACGAATCACAAGAAATCGTGTCGGACAACGACGAAGGCCTCGTGATAAAACTTAGATTGCGCATCACCAACGACTTTGTCATGGAACTTCTCTCCCGCAGTCGCTCGGTCGAAGTCATTAAACCGGCCTCACTACGTCAAAGGCTTTATGACATATATGTACAAGCAACTGCACGCAACACCCCCGAAAGTCATGAATAAGCAGTCTATTCGAAAAGAGGCCTCCCCGTCCATCTCGAAAGCCTCACGAAAGTCCGTAAAAAACCACACGTCGCCGGAAGAGGTGCGCCCAAAGGAGAAAAACGCCCATGCCGGGAAAAACACAAAGGCCAAAGCGATACCCACCAGGACCGGGAAAATTTCCACATCGGTAAAAAAGAATCCCGACAAAAGTAGTCTCACTCCGGAATCACACAACAACCCTAAAAAGGATATTACGACCAAATACCTCGACAAGAATAGTATTCATTATTATATCGACAAGCGAAAAGAAGAAGAAAAAGCCAGAGGAATCGAAACATGCAGCCCTGACAATACCGACAAGAGACATATAGACCGAATTGTATATGACGAGGAATTGAACAGCTTCATAACTATCTATGACAATGGCGAATTTGAATACGGGTATAAGTTTGAAGACGACGAAGAAGAAACCGAAGCCGATACCGTAAATATAAATGAAAACTCCGTCACCACTGCCAGTCATGGCAGGGAGGGCAGAAAGAATATAAAAAAGACGTATAAGAAAAGAACACCAAACAAGAAAGACGGGAAAGGGAAACCTCGGGGGCTTGTTTCGCCCAGGAAGGAGATAAACCTCTCTTTTGGAGCAGCATTACGGGGAACAATTGTACTGATTGTGCTTTTAACCGTAGCCATTCAAATTTTCCTTGTCAGACCATACGAACAGAGAAAGAAGGAAATATGGGCGTCCAGGAAATACAAATCGCACTTCAACCTCGACCCCAACAGGCCACTAACGGAAATTGGAGAACTTGACTATGAAAATCGCACGGTAACCTACACGTCTCCAATGCCCAAAGATACGATACTCCCTCCCTCGCCCCTGCCAAAGCTAAGCCGGGAAGATTATCTCGAAGAGCCCCTCAATCTCTACGAGGACTACTACGAAATGTTCTACGACTACTATCACGACTGAAAAACCAATGCTTGAAAAATACCTCTAGAAACATCTATAACATAATTATCGAATACTATGACACTCAACCAGCTTAAAAACGCCATTATCAGCGAACTGAGCAGCCGGAGTTTGAAAGATCCGCAAATCAGGGAAAATGCATTAGAGAAAGTATGTAAATACATTACTGAGTACCAACAAATCTATCTACACGACCAAAATGTCGTTCTTCCAAAAGACAAAAACGAATTCAAAAACGAATATGTGCGGTATAAAAACACAAAGATAAATGGAGCCGAAAACAGTATTATCAACGAGATATACAATCAACTAAACAAAGCTGCGAAATGAAAAAAGCAACTTTAATTATTGGAGGAATATTTCTTCTCTTGTGGATAAGAGGAAACTTTGTCAAACCCACACCAGAAACACAAGTACAAACACAAGTACAATATTATCTAAAAGAGTTTTATTTAAAAGATCCTGACAGCTATAAAAGTGTCGACTGGTCAGATATCCATAAAACAGACAACGGATACCGTGTTACCCATAAATATCGAGCAAAGAACAGTTTCGGTGCATATGTAACAGAACGCAAAACATTCCATTTGAACGATGAATTTATCATAACCGACGTGTATTAAACGCAATTACAAAAATCAGATATGAAATTTCAAACAATCAAAGATGTGGAAGATTCTGGATTCACCGGGTTTATCTCCATAGAGAATCTCCAAAACGGCACAAGTATGATACCCTCTTGCAGCGGAGTATACATGGTAATAAGAGCCGAGGAAACCGTACCGCAGTTTTTAACAAAAGGGACCGGCGGATTTTTTAAAAAGCAAGATCCCAATGTCGGCATAGACGTGTTACAGGACAACTGGGTCGATAACAGTTGTGTGCTTTATATCGGTCAGAGCAGATATCTGCGTGAAAGAATACGGCAATATATTCATTTTGGGCAAGGGAAACCCATCGGACATAAGGGAGGACGCTACATCTGGCAACTGAATGATGCCAAACAGCTGCTCATCTGCTGGAAAGAGACACCCGAAGGCAATCACCAAGAGACAGAAAGTCTCTTGATACAGGAATTCAGAAGCATATACGGCAAGCGCCCGTTTGCCAATCTGGTAGGGTGATTCTCTCCCTGCCATGGAATAGGCCAATCTAATCTTTTCCTAAATCAAAAATTGTTGTTTTCCTGCCATGCCGATACATATCGGCATGGCTTTTTCTGTGCCGGCCAACTCACTCACACCTCCACCCGGGCCATTTTAAGCATTTCCCGGAAAAATATTCCCGCTATACAGACCTTCTCTTCGGCTCTTGACTCGACAAAAAAGAGTTATCCATTTTCCGGGTCTCTTTTTTACAGCCATTTATTTTGTTTAAAAGAAGTGAAGTCTTATATTTGTAGACGAAAGACTATACATGAAGGGAAACATTATCAGAAAATCATGTTTCACCTATAACTTATTTATTACCATGAAAAAAACTACACTACTCTTGGCGTTTTTCGCCATGGCTGTGGCATGGTGCATACCTCGGAGCACTCATGCCGAAGATCAGACAACCATTGCTGAATGGGCATTTGACACAAACTCAACAGTTCCCGAGGATCAAATAATTCAGGCTGCCACGGGTACAGGTACCCTCTCTTTCTATTCGAGTGATGCCTCTGCCTCTGTAACCCCTGATGGAACCGCGTACGGAACCATTAAGTTTACCTCACCTGTCAATAACGACATGACAGAGACATCTTGTTTGGATAAGGCCAACCACGACAACTACATGCAAGTAGAGTTTTCAACAACAGGACTGGCCAACCCCATGTTCTCTCTGAACATTGCCCAAGACCCCAATGCCACTCTTTTTGTCGTTACCTCGGTCGACAACGGTGAGACATGGACTTTGGCCCAAAAAACAACGCAAACGATGGCCTGGCATCAAGCCGAATTATTTGATATAGAATTGAGCAACACTGCCAACAGCGAAAAAGTCATCGTGCGCCTTCTGAAAGGAGCCTCGGTATCAAACGATGCCCGGCTCAAAGGCATCTCCATCAAAGCCGGTGAATATGTGGCAGAGCCTGAACCCGAAGAACCTGCCCCTTCGTCGAACGAAATGATTGCCACATGGCCGTTTGCCGAAGGTACTGCCGGGCAGACTGCCACTCTTAACGACGAGAGTCTGTTTGCCCTCAACTCTGTTACGCTGGGCAGCAACCTGTCGTTTGTCGGTGCAAGAACCGACGGCGGTCTTACATTTACCCGCATAGAACCGGCAGGCAAAGCTTCATCGGCCGACGACAACAACGTTCTTTCTTTCAATATCACACCGCAAAAGGGTGTAACCTTCACCCCTACGTTAGTTACTCTTGACGGATATCGTTACGGCACAAACGGCGGCACCATCAATATTGTCTTGAAAACTGCCGACGGGCAAAGTGCGGCCCTATTGACTGGTGGCTCTTTCAAACGCCAAGGGACCGACCCGGCACCCTCTTCGTTCGAATTCCCCGTCTCGGGTATCAGCACCGACAAAGAGGTATCACTGAATATCTACGTATACAGTCTTGATAAAGGGAAACAAGTCGGGGTAAAGGATGTTGTCATCAGCGGCACCTACGAAGGAACACCCGAAGAAGTTCCTACATACACGTTATCAACCGCAACGGTACCGGCCGAAGGGGGTATTGTGGCTCAAAATCCAGTAGGAGAGATTTTCAATGAAGGAACACCCATCACGCTGACTGCCACTGAGAACTTCGGATACAACTTCATAAATTGGACCGACGCCAATGGCAATGAAATATCAAAAGACCCCTCATTCACATACACGGTAAATGCCAACAGTGCACTGACCGCCAATTTCGAAGCCGTCAACACATTTGCACTTAACCTCTCTTTTGTAGGAGGTGCCAATGACTATATGGTAAGCCTCTCGCCCGCCCCGACCATCGTCGACGGTAACATGATGTATGAAGAAGGTACCAATGTCATGCTTACAGCATCGAGCAATCCAATTCTCACATTTACCCATTGGAGTACAGGAGAAACATCAAGTGAACTGGCTGTGAAAATGACCGAAGACATAACCCTTACCGCCAACTACGATGCTGTCGATTATATTGTAGGTTGGGATTTCTACAATCCTGGTAAGGAAGGACGTCCGGCCGACTTCGCATCGGAAGACAATGCGGCATCGAGCCTCATCCTGCGTAATGCCGACGGTGCAGTAGTAGGCTGGCTCGACAAGTCGCAAATGGCCGCCGGCGGTTATGAAGGTCGTCCTGCTGCTGTCAACTGGCAGGCATTGACCAACAAATATTACTACCAGACCAGTTTCAATGCAGCGGCATTTACCGACATACAAGTAACTTCGTCGATGCTCTACAACTACAACGCCCACAAAGTGCAACAAGTAGAATATTCACTGAACGGTACCGACTGGACACTTATGGGGACTATCGACTTGGGCGATGCCGCCAAGGTCTGGACGACTGAAACATTCTCACTCCCGGCCGAAGCCAATAACCAGGAACTTGTATATGTACGCTGGATTCCCGATTATAACTCATCTATTGTAGGAACAACGTCAAACAATGATGGTACTGCCATTTCAGGTATTTTCATTACCGGAACCTCAGCCTATGTATACGACCCCGAGGCTCCCGTACTGGTTTCGCAGGTTCCGGCCGAAGGAGCTGACAACGCTTCCATCGCCGGTAAAATCGTCCTCACATTCGACAAGAAAGTGAAAATTACCGACGGCGCCACCGCCACCATCGGAGAGAAAACCGTTGCTCTGAGTGCCACCGGTAAAACGGTAACGGCCGAATACAGCGCGCTCGAATACAGCCAGGACTACACCTTCACCCTCCCGGCAGGTGCCGTAGCCAACCTCAGCGACGTTGCCACGACCGAAGCCATCACCATCAACTTCACGACCAAGACTCGCCCGATGGTAGAGAAGGGACAGTTTGACTTTGTCGTTCCTACCGATGGAACTTTTGAAGAAGCTCTTGCGGCTGCATCGGCTCGTGCCGATAAGAATGTACGTTTCCGTATCTTCGTAAAAAAAGGTTCTTACCTGCTTAAAGGAGACGCCGGTGCAACGGTTGTGGGCTCTGACGGAAAGACCTATCCCAAACCTACCACCTCGCTCAATACGCCCAACATCTCCATCATCGGTGAAGATCGTGAATCTACCATTTTCTACAATGAAGCAGATTCCGTCATTGAAGGATTGGGCAAATGCCAACTCCTCGCCTTCGGTTCGTCGATGACCAATACCTACATGCAAGACATCACCCTGAAAAACGGCATGCCATATGAAAAAGGCCGCGCCGCTGCTCTCGAAGATGAAGGGGACAAGAACATCTTCAAAAACGTGACCCTCTTCGGCGGACAAGATACCTACCTCTCAGACAATGAAAATGGACGCTTCTATTTCGAAGGCGGTACCCTGCAAGGCTACACCGACTTCCTCTGCGGTAAAGGCGACGTATTCTATAACGATGTCGACCTGATTATCCGCCGCTCGGGCAGTGTCATCACCGCACCTTCGAGACCCAAGAAATATGGGTATGTCTTTGTCGATTGCACCATAAAGGCCGAGAAAGACGAATACGACACCGGCTATGCCCTCGGCCGTCCTTGGGGTAGCGGAACACCTCGAGCCATCTTCATCAACACCACGATGATTGCATTGCCCAGTGCTGCCGGATGGACCGAAATGAGTGGCGGATACCCGGCCCTCTTCGCCGAGTACAACAGCATGACCGAGAACGGTACGGCCATCAACCTCAACGACCGCAAAACGACGTTCGGCGACGGTTATCCCAATGATCCCATACTCACGGCTGCCGAAGCTGCCGAATACACCGTCGAGAATGTGATGGGCGGCGATGATGATTGGGATCCGACCTATTACACCGAACAGGCTACCGTTCCCACCCTCAGTGCCAGCGAATATGTACTTTCTTGGGAAGAGAGCAATTATGTATTCTGCTACGCTATCTGCAAAAACGGCAAAGTCATTGCTTTCACCACCGAAAACAGCTACACCATCGAATCGCCTAAAAACGGTGATGTGTACACGGTGCGTGCCGCCAACGAAATGGGTGGTCTGAGCCAGGCTTCGAACGAATATGTGGTAAGCGGTGTTTCGGGTATAGAGCAGGCCGAAAAGGCTGCAACGCCGGTATCGACCGAAATCTATACCTCGACCGGTGTACGCGTAACAGCTCCGGTACAAGGCGTTACCATCAAACGCACGCTCATGGACGACGGCTCGATTGTCATCACCAAAGAGATTACCAAATAATCGAGACCTTTCTACATATAAAAAGGGCGGGAAATGATTTCCCGTCCTTTTTGTTTTGCCCCACATTTGAGAAAGAGGCTTTTCCTGTTCCAGCGCTTTTTTATGGATGGGCCGTAGCATCGGTAATAGCCTGCAAAGCTTTCAAGGCCGCAGGGAACCCGACATAAGGCAGACATTGCAACACGGCGGCAACAAGAGTAGCAGGTGTGGTACCGAGCTTCACATTAGCCTGCGCGTGCGAATACAGCTGTGCATCGGCTCCAATGGTAGTAAGGATACAATAGATAAGCAATTCTCGCATCTCTACACTCAATCCACCCCGGGTATAAATGTCGCCAAAGGCATACTCGGTCAGGAAACGGGCCACATCGCGTCCCATACTGTCGGGTACCCCTTCCATCTTACGGGCAATTTCATCACCGTATAACGGATATTGAATGGCATGGCCCTTTTCATAACGCTCGTCTTCGGCCGTCGTAGCTTGCGCCTCTAAAGGCAAAGCGATGCCTTTTTCCTTAAAGACTTCATTGATAGTCGCTATGGCATTCAGCGTTTTGGGAAAACCTATGAAAGGAGCACACTGGTATATGGCTTCACGCAACTGCACCGGCGATACCCCCACCCGCAGAGCTGCCGCAGCATGAGCTTTAAGTTGCGGCAGAGTCTGCATGGTGGCCAATGTAGTACAAGTTATAAGTTCACGGGTCGGTTTGTCGAGGTCTCCTACATAGAAAACTTCTCCGAAAATAAACTTTTGGAGAATATCCATAAACTCGGGGTCGGTGCCTTCACCCGTCAAAGCCTCACCTCCGAAGAGTGAGGTATAGGTCTCTTTACAACGTTCTATTCGGTCCATATCATTTTCGTTTTTCTGGGCGGCAGCCGGTAGCATCATCGCCAACAGCACAGCCGTACATATTTCTTTTTTCAATTTCATAATCTGATTTTTCATATATACATTTCTTCATCACCCGGCCATTATAATCCCCCCGACTCACAGGCAGAACGGGAAAATATCTCTCGTCTGCCTACAACCCGACAGAGAGAATATTCCTATCCAAGCAACGGAGCTATGATGTCCGAGATATCTGACTATTTTACGGCCTCAGCATAGGCTTTGTCGTCGACCGGTTCAAGCCAGGTATTTTTATTGCTCTGCGGGTTACACTCGATAGCCAGGTGCGAGAACCAGCTGTCGGGTGCAGCGCCATGCCAATGCTCAACGTTCGGGGCTATCTCCACCACATCGCCGGGCATGAGCCGACAGGCTTCTTTTCCACGTTCCTGATAATACCCCACACCCCCAACGGCAATCAATATCTGACCACCCGTGTGGCTATGCCAGTTGTTACGGCAACCCGGTTCAAACGTTACATTGGCAACCGGCACATTCAACTCTTTCATCGAGGTAAGCGGAGCCAACCACGATTTACCAGAAAAATATTGCTGGTAAGCTACGTTTTCATTTCCTGTCGGGAATACACTTATTTCCGGCACTTCGCAATTTTGTGATACGTCTTTCATATTCTGTGCATTTAAATGAGTAGATAAAAAGGCCATGGTAACCAATGGCATAACTTTGAAAAATTTTACGATTCGCATATTGGGCTGTATTAAAAATGGATTACACTCGAACTTGATGGTACGTTGCAAAAGTAATTACTCATTATCATATCTTTTGTATATAAATCAACGATATACCTACCTCTATTACCGATTGCCGCAGCCGTTCACGCCACCGGGGAAACACTCACGACGCAAATATTTCCAACCCGGGAACAGAGTGAAGTGGCGTACATTGACAAAAAAACGTATCTTTGCCTTGTTCAAGGGCAAAAGCACCCATATGTTTGAACCTTAAACAATCGAAAGTATCATGAAAAAACGTCTTTTCTTGTGTACCCTCCTCGCCGGCTCCTTTATGTGGGCGGCGGCCCAAAAAGGAGAGTGGCAGAATCCTGAAATCAATGCCGTAAACCGGGCACCCATGCACAGCCACTACTTCGCCTACGAAAGCGAAGAGGCCGCCCGGGAAGGTATCAAGGAAAATTCAAGCAACTACCTGTCGCTCAACGGCACATGGCGATTCAACTGGGTCAAGGATGCCGACGACCGGCCGACTGACTTCTGGAAACGGGACTTCAACGACAAAGGTTGGGGAGAAATTCCCGTCCCCGGTGTATGGGAACTCCACGGTTACGGTGACCCCATCTATGTAAACATCGGATATGCCTGGCGGGAACAGTTCCAGAACAACCCGCCCGAGGTTCCCGTCGTCGACAACCACGTAGGTTCCTACCGCAAAGAGATAGTGATACCCGCTTCGTGGAAGGGAAAACAAATCATGGTCCACTTCGGCTCGGCCACCTCAAACCTCTATTTATGGGTCAACGGCCGATACGTCGGGTATAGCGAAGACAGCAAGCTCGAAGCCGAATTTGACCTCACACCCTATCTGAAACCGGGACAGGCAAACCTCATCGCCATGCAGATATTCCGCTGGTGCGACGGTACTTACCTCGAAGACCAGGACTTCTTCCGCTTCTCGGGCATCGGACGCGACTGCTACCTCTACACCCGCGAGAAACGCCGTATCAACGACATTCGCATCACCCCCGACCTCGACAGTGAATACCGCAACGGCACCCTGACCGTAGAGCTGCAAAGCCGTCAAGTCAAGCAGGTGGCCCTCTCGCTCGTCGACGCGCAAGGCAACCTCGTCGCCTCGAAAACCGTATCGGGCAACAGTACCACGACACTGAGCGTAACAAATCCGCACAAATGGACGGCCGAGACGCCGTACCTCTACACCCTATATGCCCGCACCTTGACCGATGGCCGACAAGAGGAAATAATCCCGGTAAAGGTCGGCTTCCGCAAGGTGGAGATGAAAAACGGCCAACTCTGTGTCAATGGTCAGCCGATACTCATCAAGGGTGTAAACCGCCACGAACTCGATCCCGACGGCGGCTATGTCGTATCACCCCAACGCATGATACAGGACATACAGATGATGAAACGCTTCAACGTCAACGCCGTGCGCACCAGTCACTACCCCAACGACAACCTTTGGTATGACCTGTGCGACCAGTATGGCCTCTATATGGTGGCCGAGGCCAACATCGAATCGCACGGCATGGGCTATGGCGAACGCACCCTGGCCAAACGGGCCGACTATGCCCTGGCTCACATGGAACGCAACCAGCGCAACGTACAACGCAATTTCAACCACCCCAGTATCATCGTGTGGTCGATGGGAAATGAAGCCGGGTTCGGCGAGAACTTCGAGCAGGTCTACCGCTGGATAAAAGCCGAAGACCCCTCTCGCCCCATACAATATGAGCAAGCACGGACCAACGAATATACCGACATCTACTGCCCCATGTATCTCGACTACGGACGCTCGGAAAAATACAGCAAGAGCAACCCGAGCAAGCCGCTCATTCAATGCGAATATGCGCACGCAATGGGCAACTCCGAAGGGGGATTCAAGGAATATTGGGAACTGATAAGGAAATACCCGCACTTCCAGGGCGGATTTATTTGGGACTTCGTCGACCAGTCGATTCGCTGGAAAGGGAAAAACGGCGTTGACATCTATGCCTACGGGGGCGACTTCAACCGCTACGATGCCTCCGACTTCAACTTCTGCGACAACGGACTGATAAGCCCCGACCGGCGCCCCAATCCGCACATGTACGAAGTGGGACACTTCTACCAGAACATCTGGACTTCGCTCGCCGACGCCTCACGGGGACGCATCGAAGTATTCAACGAATACTTCTTCCGCGACCTCTCGGCCTACACGCTGGAATGGGAACTTCTCTCCGACGGAAAAGTGATGCGCACCGGCCGCATCGACTCTCTTGCCGTGGCTCCGCAACAACGATGCACCCTCGACCTGCCTTTGGGTGAACTCGACCCGACCCACGAATGGCTGCTCAACGTTACCTACCGGCAACGCGACCGGGAGGGCGTGATTCCCGCCGGACACGCCGTTGCCTCCAACCAACTCTCTCTCACCTCCCGGATTGTTCCCGACATGACATTGGAAAACAGTCGTGCCGTCAATGCCCCCATAGACACGGTAACGCTGCTCAAAAACGACCGCAACTACCTCATCGTCAAAGGGAAGAACTTCTGCATTGAATTTACCCGACGCAGCGGTTTCCTCTCGCGTTACGACGTAAACGGCACACCGTTCCTGAAAGAGGGCGAATGCCTCACTCCCAACTTTTGGAGAGCCCCTACCGACAACGATTTCGGTGCCGGTCTGCAAAAGAAATTTGCTGCCTGGAAAAATCCCGAAATGAAACTGCAATCGCTGCGCGCCCGTCCCTGTAACGGTCAAGTGGCCGTCGAGGCAAGCTATGCAATGCCGGGTGTAAAGGCCACCCTTTCGCTCACCTACCTCATTGCCAATAACGGCGCCGTGAAAGTAACCCTGGCGATGAAGACCACACCCGAGGCCAAAGTATCGGAAATGTTCCGGTTTGGCATGCAGCTACCCATGCCGAAAGAATTCGAGACCATCGAATATTATGGCCGTGGCCCGGGCGAGAACTACATCGACCGCCACGACTGCGCCCCGATAGGGCTGTACCGCCAGAGCGTCGAGGAGCAGTTCTATCCCTATATCCGTCCGCAGGAGAACGGAACCAAGAGCGACATTAGATGGTGGAAACTGCTCAACCCATCGGGCACGGGACTTCTCTTCTATGCCGAAGAGCCTTTCTCGGCATCGGCCCTGCACTACACCATCGAGTCTCTCGACGAAGGAACAGAAAAACGGCAGTGGCATTCACCCGAGATTGCTCCGTCGGAGGTAACCAACTTCTGCATTGACCTCCGCCAGATGGGTCTGGGGTGCGTAAACAGCTGGGGTGCCTGGCCGCAGAAGAAATACCGTCTTCCCTATGGCGACCGCACCTTCACCTTCATCATGCAACCGGTAACACACCAAATCGACATCCGATAACTCAG